>JBDKLK010000104.1:0-4287 GCA_039795655.1 Actinomycetota bacterium | reverse complement strand
GAGCCTCATTAGACAAAACAAAGAAGCATATGGCGCGGAATTTGAAAAGCATCTCTTTGAGCAATACAAACTTTACGTTGAAATGGCCGATCGGATCAGTGCACGGCGGATGTTGGCAAACTCCTTCTTCGTTGGTGTTCACACTGCACTGATTACGTCCTTCACTGTTTTGCTAAAGGAAAGAGTTCTTCAGCCAACCATGCTTGGCTTGGCGCCATTTATTGCAGTAGTTTTACTTTGTTTTGTTTGGTGGCGTGTAGTTCACTCATATCGGCAACTCAACTCAGGCAAGTTCAAGGTCGTCCATGCTCTTGAGCAAATGTTGCCGGTAGCGCCGTATGACGAGGAATGGGTTGCGCTTGGAGCGGGCAAAGATAGAAAGAAATATCTTCCACTTACTCACGTTGAAAATTGGGTGCCAGTTTGTTTTGGAGTTTTGTATCTTCTGCTTGCCGCTACCTTGTATTGCAAGGGCTAATAAATCATTCCAGCGGACTGCCTTCGGCAGCCGCTGAATTCAAACGTTGAACGACTGCTCTCCGATGTCCTCTGCCGTCTGCAATGGGTCGGGAGTGTCTCTACAGCTAGCACTAGACCGGTCGTTCTGTTCGCTAAAGCGCTAATCACCTGCATAGCATGTCGAATGTCCAGGATTGGCAGTACAGCAGTCTTTGGAGGTACTACCTGTTGTATGACGGGTAGTGATTGTGGCGGCTATAACGACCGCTCACCACGAGTGGCTCAGTTCAGCCTAAATCGGCATTATGAACTATCAGCAAGCATGTATCGAAAGCTGCTAGTCATCCTTTTGTTCTGACATAACGCATTGGACAGTCAAGAGACAGTCACCTTATCACCACACAGCAGTTGTCAACACAAAGTACTTGCACGCGAGACAATATGTCGTGGGCTCAAGTGTTGAGAAAATCTAGTTCCCATTGCTCGATTGAGTAGGTGTCGTCGTTTTTGGTGTCGGCGTTGGCACAACCGCGGTGGAGGATGCTGCAGGTGCAATTGCCGTTGGGTGCGGTTGAAGATTGGCAGCACCATTAAAGCTCTTTGTGAAATCTCCGGTCGGTTGAATCCTCGCTGCACCATTAAAGCTTTCATTGATAGACGAAGATTGAGTCGCCTTGTTGGATTCAGTTGCCATAGTTTTTTCCTTCGATGTAAATGAGTTTATAGCTGCGGAAATACCGATAACAGCAGTTAGCACGACGCCAAGTCCAAAAGACCAAATTGCAATCCCATCAACTTTGGCAAGAAATGGATCCGTACCTGCTTCTTTACCCGTAAGAATATTTTCGATGTAAATCTTGTTGTCGCGAAAGACAATAAGTACAGAAACAAGTGCAACAACAAAACAACCGATGGCAAAAATATACAAAACCAGCGCCTCCGCCGTCGAAAGTCCCAAAGTGGTAAGCAACGTGATAAGCAGAGCAATGCCGCCAGCAGCCAAGGTCAATATGCTTTTATCGTGCTCAAGCGCAGTGTTGAACCAGGCAGTTACAGCAGCAGAATAGTACTCAATTTTTTTAAGATCTTCAATTTCTTGTGGAGTCATATGTTTGTGGTCAATTGAGAGTGGAATTAGGTTTTCGATGGTCAGCCCAATGAACTGAAGTCAGCGTTTCCTCGCAAAGCATGAACAATAGATGAAGTAATGTCGCATAAGCCCGATGGTTATTCTTCCTCGTCAAAGTCAGGCTCAACTTCTCCGACCTCTAGGTCGTACTCGCCACCAGCCAGTTCAATCGATGGGGCTAGTAGATCAACTGTCGCATGTTCAAGATCGCCACGCAATGTAATGAAAACATCCACATCCATTTCATGATCACGTGAAATCACCTGAGAGCCGAAATTAATCTCTTCGTGATCGATGGTGTCGTACATAAAAAATTCAACATTCACGTCCACAGAAACCTGAACTGTCGCTCTGACCTCGATGATACAAATGGAAGGGTCATGTTCCACCAACCAAGTACCGATTCCAGTCAGATCTAGCGAGTGACCAAGGTAGTGCGCATAATCCACTTCCGCCTCAACTCGGTGACAGAACCCCGTCCAAGCATCATCTGCATTCCAATATGCACCAGCAACATGGTATTCAACTGCTGCCTGCACCAATGTAGAAAGACTGCTGGCGGTGTTTGCTAGCTCCGCACTGACTTTCGCAGTCACGCCCGTCGCCAATGAGGTGTTGGACTTGAATAGTGCAGCGAATTCATCCAAGGATTTCACACAGTAAAGCCAATCACTGTGCTTGGCGAAATCAGCCCAACCGCTGTCTCTCGAAATTAGAATGCCTTGCTTTTGGATTGCCTTGGCGTGGTTTTCTAGAGTCAAGAGTGCAGCAGCATCGGGAAATTCGGACTTTTTTCTGGCTTCAAAAGGAGCCGCTTCTTGGAAATAGCGGTCAAACATCTGTCGCGCTAAATCTGGTCCAGCTATTGGCAGCACGCCCCCACCTAGGCTTTCCACAAAGGCCTTGAACTCTCTGGAAAAGTTGTGAGAGGCGACAGATTCGGAGTCAAACGCTTTGATTTGTTCGCTAACGGGGTTGAAATTCAGCCCAGATAGGCGTTGCAGTTTCGCAATAGCCACATTCAACTCTTTGGTGACCTTGGACACTGGCTCCATTCGATGAGCGTGGACTTCACGTTCAATAATTTCAGTTTGCTGGATTGTCAACCAAGCCGGTCTTTGCAATGGCAACGCACGTAACGCACCAGCTGAAAATTTGTATGCATGACTCTGAATTACATCCGTATCGATCGAAAAGAAGCCAACACTCTTGTCTTCCAGCAATGCTTGCGCACTTGGCAATCCACTAGGCATACAACTCCTTTACCTGAGTTATGTATTTAGTTAAAGCTGTTGCAGTTTAATTATGACGTGCATGCTAAATTACCCTGAATAAGAGTTACGTCTTTTCGATTGGTTTATTTTTCACGCGGTTTCGACAGTTGCATAGCCAAATTACTTATCTGTAATATTGGAATTGAGCATCAGCGTCAATTTTCATTTTCAAGACTTTGCTTTGATTTTTTGACGTTTCTGAAACCTCTCAAATTTCTCATTGAGTACAAAAACATACTCACATATAGCCAGTGCGAAGTCCAGAAGGTCATGAGCATCTTCACGACTAACCTTCTCGGTAGTTGCATGAGCACCGAGATTTCGACTCAGACGAAGCGCTTCGCTCCAGTTATAAATTCGTTCGTCAACGATGCCCTCTTTTTTCAAGTTCTGTAGGCCTTGATGAAGATTCTGAACATTAGGGTCGTAATGGTGACAGACCCCCTCGATTGCACGACCACACAATACGGCGCTTGCGCTATATGCTTTTGCTTTGAAACAGAGCTTTGCTTCAACTAATGAATTTCGTGAAATTTCTGGAATGCCCCAATCCAGATTGGTCTCGGGTTCAGGCCAAAGTCTTCCTGGGTAATCCCAATCGTATTCATTTTCACCAACTTGCAAAATTTCTGTTATCCCTAGCAGTGGGTTGTGGCATATCTTGCACTGCAGAAGTACGACTTTGCTGGGCGGACCACCGTATTCGGTTTCTTCTTGAACTTCACCGTGGATCGTGCAGTCAACACGAGAGTCGCAATGAGGGCAATCTATGATCATGTTTTGATTCCATTAGACTTATTTAGCAAGTGTATTGTTTGAATAAATAGTTGCTGGTGCATAGTTGAAAATATCTAATGCAACGAAAAATCAACAATACGTGACTTATAAATTTGAATTTATTTTGAGATGATTTTTTGTTTTTAGATTAAATCATTCAGCAAGCTTTTTCCAATTTTCATTAGCTATGAGCGTAGATCTATAAACCTTTGTTGTCTTAAAACCTGCAATCTCTTTGATCGTAGCTTTAAGATGAAGACTGACCGACGCCGGAACCCAAGGACTTAAGACGATTCGACCTACAGTGCTTGCTGGTGCAAAGAGTCTGACTGTTTCAACTTCTTTATGGTCGTTGGCGATAAAAAAACGAAATTCTCTCTCGTCACTATAAGCTTGACGTTTTAGAAACGGAAGTTTATTTGAAGTCGGACGAGCCGCGCGAAGTGATTTAATTGTTTTGTATTCGATTGATTCCGCTCTTATCTCGGGATTCCTCTTCGAATATGACAGCAATGCTTCTTTCTTAAATTCGATGCAAACACCACTTGAACCAGACGTGAATATTTTCCAATGATGGTAGGTTTCTGGGGCTTCAGTCATGCAAAGTGCGTATGTTGAATTGAATCCATTTGCATGACTGAAGCCCCA
>JBDKLK010000103.1:0-4291 GCA_039795655.1 Actinomycetota bacterium | reverse complement strand
AGCGGCGTGATAAAAAGCTCGATCCGATTCTGCAACTACAAAATCTCTGCCACCCATATTCAAAACCAATGCAGCCGCAATAGGCAATAAATCTTCAGAGGTAGTGATCGCGAACGGACATCCATTAATACGCGAAAGATCTGCGGCATCGCCAGTAAATGTCATCGCAGGATGTATCGCCATTGTTAATGCACCTTGCAATTCTGCAGGTGCCAAAACTCCGGTGCCGAAGCGGCCGCTGGTGTGAATAATGAATTGATGTTTTTTGAATCCAATTGTTTTCGCGATTCCACGAACTAGATCGGGCAAAACATCATCAGGAACTGCGATCAGAATTGTTTGGCTGACTTCAATCAATTTTTCGATTGAAACTAAATCTGTGGCAGGAAGAAATTCTGCTAAACGACTTTTGGATTTTTCTGAGACGGCGTGAGCAGCGACTATTGAGTGACCGTGATTTTGTAAGGCTCGGCTTAGGGCAATTCCAACTCGACCTGCGCCAATTAAACCTATTCGTAAGATTGGTGGTGCATCTGTTGCCATTTCCGCCACATTCTGTTCCAAGCCCTCGCGGGTCTCGTTCAATGGCGGAAGGCTATGGGTTACGCAGAAGTATTGTCACAGCTAACTGTTGTCCCGCAACGTGGGCAAACATGGCTCTCAGCCATCCGTGGACGGCGAGATGTGCTGGTCATTAGGGCTTCAACATCGCTGGCCCGGTAGCGGCGATGGCCACTCGGGAGTGTGACTGGGGTTAACCGGCCAGTCTTAGCCCAGCGGGTCACAGTCTTTGGATCCACCTTGAATAGCAGTGCCACCTCGCGTGGGCGAAGCATCTTTTCAGTTTCTTGGCTCATCTGGCAACCTCCTGTATGAGCGCACCATGCCACAGATTTACTCACAAGGTCAGGGCAAAACGGTTTAGATTTGGTGCAGATTGGGTCTTTTCAGGCTACTTACTAGGCATTTTGGGCAAATCTGAAACCACCCTGCCAAAATTCAGGTCAATTGGTTAAAGTTCGCCTCTGTTGCGGGGTCTACGAGCACTGCACATGTGCCGGAGGGGTTTGAAACCATGGGACGTGGCCGTCAAAAAGCTAAACAAGCCAAAGTTGCGCGTGAACTCAAATACGACAGCGGCTCAATCGATTTAGGTGCGCTAGAAGCAGAATTGCATAGCAATCATGAACCAGCGAACAAGCAGACCGAAGATAATCCAGATGGCGATTACTCTGCATGGATTGAAGATGAAGACGAGAACGCAGATACTGAAGAAGACTAATTCTTCAAAATAACTGCTCCACCCTTTCCACCTTTTGCAGCGGCATCACCAGATTCATTATTTACCCGATCTCGAACATTCCCACATACAAATGCGTCAATACCAGAGAGCGCAAGTTCTGAAATTGCTTGTTGAGCTGCTCCGCTTTCCACAACTGCAAACATTCCAATGCCTTGATTGAAAGTTTTTTCCATATCGCCTTGCGAAACTTTTCCGATTTCTGCTATGAGATTAAAAACCGCAGGAATTTGCCAGGTGTTTCGATCAATTTCCGCGGCTAAGTTTTCTGGCAAAACTCTTGCAAGGTTTGCCGCTAGTCCACCACCAGTAACGTGTGAAAAAGTGTGAAGGTCAGTATTCAATACTTTCGCTAGCTGCAAACAAGCCTTAGAATAAATCTTTGTTGGCTCTAGCATTTCTTCACCCAGTGTTCTACCGAGTTCATCTATATGTTTTTCTAGAGCAAAACCATTGTCACCTAGCAATACGTGACGAGCTAATGAATAGCCATTGCTATGAAGACCAGAAGATTTCATTGCGATTACTACGTCACCAGATTTAACTCGATCTGCTCCGAGTAGTTGATCAGCTTCGACAACACCAGTTCCTGCACCCGCGATGTCGTATTCACCAACTGCCATCAATCCAGGATGCTCCGCAGTTTCGCCGCCAAGCAATGCCATACCTGCTTGTTTACATCCATCTGCAACACCGCGCACTATGTCTGCAACCACATTCGGTTGCACTTTGCCGGTGGCTATGTAATCAGTTAAAAACAATGGTTCTGCACCACAAACAACTATGTCATCTGCGATCATTGCCACAAGATCAATACCGATTGTGTGGTGAATTCCAAGCTTTTGTGCGATCACTACTTTGGTACCGACGCCATCAGTGCCTGTAGCCAAAATCGGTTTCTTGTATTTAGTCAAAGCAGATGCATCGAATAATCCGGCAAACCCGCCGAAATCCCCGATAACTTCAGGTCGATTAGCTGAAAGCACACTTGCTTTCATTAAAGCAACAGCTTTTTCGCCTGCTTCAACATCTACACCTGCTTTTGCGTATGAGTCACTCATGGCAACCTCAATGCGCGAGCAACGCCATCATCGTCTTCAACATTCTTTGCAATGTTTTCAAGTATGTGTTTTCCGAACTGGCCATCTTCAGGCAGCGCCACTGGATACTTGCCATCAAAACATGCTTTACACAATCTATCTTCAGCAACTTTTGTTGCAGCAACCAAACCTTCAAGCGAAACGAATCCGAGTGAATCTGCGCCGATTGAGTTTTTGATTTCATCGATAGTAAGTCCACTTGCAATTAGTTCTGCACGAGTTGCAAAGTCGATGCCATAAAAACAAGGCCACATAACTGGTGGGCTAGAAATTCGCACGTGAACTTCAAGGGCTCCCGCTTCACGCAACATTTTGACGATTGCACGTTGTGTATTGCCGCGAACAATTGAGTCATCAACAACGATGATCTTCTTGCCTGCGATTTCTTCGCGAAGCGGATTTAGTTTCAAACGAATACCAAGTTGGCGCAAAGTTTGTGATGGTTGAATAAATGTTCGACCAACATAAGCGTTCTTGACCAGCCCCTGGGCGAATGGAATGTTTGCACCTTGCGCATAACCAACAGCAGCAGGTGTTCCTGATTCTGGAACCGGAATCACCATGTCAGCTTCGATTGGATGTTCTTTTGCGAGAGTGCGACCAACCTCAACTCGCACTGCGTGTACTGCGTGACCAGTCAATACTGTGTCAGGTCTTGCTAAGTAAACATATTCAAATAAGCAGTGCTTAGGAGTTGGCTTAGCAAAAGTCTGGCTACGCAATCCTGATTCATCAATTGCAATCATTTCGCCTGGCTCAATATCGCGAACGAATGATGCGCCGACGATGTCTAGCGCGGCAGTTTCGGATGCGATTACCCAACCGTTTTCGAGTTTGCCAATAACTAGCGGGCGAATTCCGTGTGGATCGCGAGCTGCATAAAGTGTGGTGGCATCCATAAATACAAGTGAAAAAGCACCCTGAACATTTGGAAGTTCTTGCATTGCGGTTTCTTCAATTGAAAGATCTGGATGAGAAGCAAGAAGCTCGGTCAAAACTTCAGTGTCAGAAGTTGATGTGCGATGAATGTTTGAAAGCGGTAATTCACCTTTGTCTTTCTTCGCGACCCGTTCAGCTAACTCTCTAGTGTTGACCAAGTTTCCGTTGTGCCCAAGAGCTAGATGGCCGTGTGAAGTTGTGCGGAAAGTTGGTTGCGCGTTTTCCCACTTGCTTGAACCTGTAGTTGAGTAGCGAGTGTGACCAATTGCTAAATGGCCAGTGAGAGTTTCAAGAATGTTTTCATTAAAGACCTGAGAAACCAATCCCATTTCTTTGTACACTACAATTCGATTGCCATCACTTGCCGCAATACCTGCAGACTCTTGACCGCGATGTTGAAGTGCATAAAGTCCGAAGTAAGTAAGTTTCGCTACGGCTTCACCTGGAGCCCAAACTCCAAAAACACCACAAGCATCTTGTGGACCTTTTTCGTTTGGATCTAGATCATGATTTAAAAGGCCGTCTGGACGAATCACTGGTTAATCCTAATCGGGAAAAAGGCTGATAAATCGCTGCGCTCGCCACTCGCACTGATGATTCCAGCATCGTTTGCAGACTGCCAAGAAAGTTCACCTGCGGCAAGTAACACAAAGGTTTTGGCATTCATTTCCACGACCGCTGCTGGAGTCCCGCGACGGTGGTTTGTGCCTTCGATAATCTGAATTGCAGAGTATGGCGGAATCCGAAGCTCGACAGATTTACCCGGTGCAATCGCTTTGATTTTTTCTAGAAAAAATTTAACGGCTGCCCGTTCGATTTCCTTATTTGGTTGCACTTCTGCGGCGTAAGCGGTTAAGCATTCAGCCACTGAAGTTTGCAACTTAACCTACTGTCGGTCCGAAGATTGCTGGCAAGGTTTCGAAATGCTTTTGGCTCAACTCTTTGATTGATA
>JBDKLK010000102.1:0-4302 GCA_039795655.1 Actinomycetota bacterium | reverse complement strand
TGAGTATTGATAAGTGTAAGCCTTTGCGAACCTTGCTAATTCAACAACTTTCAAAGTTTCTTGGAAATCTTTTTCAGTTTCGCCTGGGAATCCAACAATGATGTCAGTTGTAATTGCAGCATTAGGAATCAGCCTGCGAGCGTCTTCAATGATTGTTAAGTATTTCTCTTGGCGGTACGAGCGACGCATAGCTTGCAAAACCGCATCACTGCCTGACTGCATTGGCATATGCAAACTCGGCATTACATTGTGTGTATCACGCATCGCGTGTAAAACATCGATTGAAAACTCTTTCGGATGCGGACTGGTAAATCGCACGCGTTCTAAGTCTTTGATATCTCCACAAGCGCGAAGCAACTTGCTGAAGGCTTCTCTATCGCCAAACTCCGCACCATACGAATTTACGTTTTGACCAAGCAATGTAATTTCGCTTACGCCATCTGCGACTAGCATTTCGATTTCTTCAAGAATCTCACCTGGTCGGCGGTCTTTTTCTTTTCCGCGCAGCGATGGAACAATGCAAAACGTGCAAGTGTTGTTGCAACCAACACTGATGCTGACCCATGCTGAATATGAATGATCTCGCTTGGTTGGCAAGTGAGATGGAAATACTTCAAGCGCTTCAACAATTTCAATCTGTGACTCGTGTTCAATCCTTGCGCGTTCTAGCAAAATCGGCAGCGCGTTTAAGTTGTTGGTACCAAACACAACGCTCACCCAAGGAGCGCGCTTGATAATTTCACCCTGATCCTTTTGGGCTAGACAGCCACCTACAGCAATTTGGGTGTGTGGACGTTCAAGCATTAGCTCGCGGAGTTGACCTAGATATCCATAGAGTTTCATGTCCGCGTTTTCTCGAACAGCACAGGTGTTAATCACAATGACATCTGCTGGACCGTCTGTTGCAGCTTGCAAACCCATACCTTCGAGCATGCCAGTCATGCGTTCAGAATCATGAACATTCATTTGGCAGCCGTGGGTACGAACTTCGTAGGTGCGTGTGGCACCTTCAAGTTGAGTTTGGCTGGAAATCACCCGCGTAGTTTAGAGCGGTTAGAGCCAGCCAGAATTCTTGAATTTTCGAAAAAGTACCGCGCAAAAAAGCGCTAAGCCACCAAGCACAATCGGATAAGCAGCTGGTTGGCGAAGTTCCCACATGTAATCAAAATTCATACCGTAGATTCCAGCGACCATTGTTGGCACTGAAGCAAGGGCCACCCATGCAGTGATTTTGCGCATGTCTTCGTTTTGCCGAACCTGAACTTGTGCCATATCAGCACTCAATGCGCTGGCTAACAAATTGTCGAGAGATGAAGCAGTATCTGATGCGCGGTTGATGTGATCTTCAATGTCACGGAAAAATTCCCGCATTCCATCTGGAACATTTAGTTCGAGGTTCAAAGCGAATCTCGGAATCCACTTTGACATTGGATCTACAGCTCGGCGAAATTCAATAACTTCGCGCTTTAGGAAATAGAGGTCTTGGCTCCAAGATTTTCGTTCATTAGAAAAAACCTTTTCTTCAAGCGCGGCCACATCGTTTTCAAGTTCGGTAGCGATTTGTAAATAGATATCTGTTACATGATCGATCACACTATGCACAACTGCATACGGGCCGAGGCCTAACCATTTGGGATTTGATTCAACTTTCGCGCGAACTCCAGCTAATCCGACTCGATCCCCATGACGAACTGTGATTATGAAATTCGTTCCGACGTACATCATCAAATCGCCAGTCTCTACTTGACTGGTTGCTTCGTCATAAAAAAGTGTTTTTAAGACCACGAATTCAAGGTCGCCATAATCTTCAATTTTGGAACGTTGTTGAGCGTGAATCGCATCTTCAATAGCTAGCTCGTGCAGTTCAAAAGCATTTGAAATTGGTGCGAACTCGTTGATATCGGGTTCAACTAATCCAAGCCAAACAAAACCGCCTGCGCTCTTGGCTTTTGCAAGAAGTTCAATTGGATCGGTCCCACCTGCTTGGCGAATCCCGTCAACATATAGGGCACAATCAATTTGCATAGGTGAATCTTGGCATTCGATGTTTATTTTGACCTTCACATCGAAATAAGGAACTGAAGTGTCTAGTGGTTTTCGAGTAACTCCGTAGTGACTCGAATCGCAGTTGAACTCGAGTGTCCTCGGCGAATCAAGAAACCTGTCAATCTTCGCCAAATGATTTCGCGTTCATACCTCTGCAATGTTCGAAACTTCTTCGCACCAATTTCGAATGCCATTTCGTATTCAAGAGCAGAATCTTCAAGTGCAAAGGAATCGATAATTTCAGCCGAGATTCCTTTTAGTTTAAGTTCTTGGCGTAAGACTCGCCAACCAGTGCCGCGAGTATTTCTGCGAGTTCTAACCCACATGGCTGCAAACTCTTTGTCATCTAGAAGTTTGATCTCTTCAAAACGATGTGCCACCTGCTCAATAGCAACAGGCGGCACATTTCGTTTTACTAAATATTGTTCGAATTGAAATTTGCTCATTGGCGAACGAGTTAATCTTCGTAGGCCAATGTTTCGAACGGTTTGAAGTAGCTCTTCAGTTACTTCAACATCATCAGGCAGTTTCTTCATCTTCAGTTGCCACAACTGCAGCATCTACACCAACACCAAGTTTTTCTTTGATTTTGGTTTCAATGTCATTTGCAAGTTCAGGGTTGTCGCGAAGGAAGTTGCGAGCATTTTCTTTACCTTGACCGAGTTGATCGCCATCGTAGGTGTACCAAGCGCCAGCTTTGCGAACAATGCCGTGTTCAACACCCATATCAATCAAGCTACCTTCGCGGCTAATGCCTTCGCCGTAAACAATGTCGAATTCTGCTTGTTTGAATGGTGGAGCAACTTTGTTCTTAACAACTTTTACGCGAGTGCGGTTACCGACGATGTCTGCACCATCTTTAAGGCTTTCAACACGACGAACATCTAGGCGAACTGAAGAATAAAACTTAAGTGCGCGACCACCGGTTGTGGTTTCTGGTGAACCAAACATCACACCGATCTTTTCACGCAACTGGTTGATGAAAATTGCGGTTGTACCTGATTGATTTAGCGCACCTGTGATTTTACGAAGTGCCTGGCTCATCAAACGAGCTTGAAGACCCATGTGACTGTCGCCCATTTCGCCTTCAATTTCGGCGCGTGGAACGAGAGCTGCAACAGAGTCAATAACGATTAGTGAAATTGCACCAGAGCGAATCAACATGTCTGTGATTTCAAGAGCCTGTTCACCAGTGTCTGGTTGGCTAACTAGAAGTGCATCAATATCGACACCAAGTGCTTTTGCGTATTCAGGATCTAGTGCGTGCTCAGCATCGATGAATGCACAGATGCCACCTTGGCGCTGAGCGTTTGCGATTGCGTGAAGTGCAACAGTGGTTTTACCTGAAGATTCAGGACCATAAACCTCGATTACTCGGCCCTTAGGAAGACCACCAATACCGAGAGCGATATCAAGGGCGATTGAGCCAGTCGGAATAACTTCGATTGCGGCACGATCTTCTTGACCTAGGCGCATAACTGAACCTTTGCCGAATTGGCGTTCAATTTGGGCTAATGCGGCTTCTAGAGCCTTATCGCGGTCATTTCCAGGGGTGGCAGCGGCCATTTCGTCTCCTTGTATCGGGTGGGTCGGCGCGCAACCTAGGTGCTGGCTGTGACTTGCTCGACCCGCTCTCATTTCCTGTGGAAATTTCGAACTTGGGCGAAACCTATCAGAACATTTGTTCGAATGAAATATTGGAGGCTCGGCGTGTCTAAATCAGACTAACGCTCTCGGGGATGCAGACCTTCGTGAGCCCAAACCGCTCTCCAAACATCGACCGTCTCCACCCCAGCAGCGAGAGCCTCTTCAACAGTAGAGCCACCTAGTTCGACCAATCGAGTATCTCGAGCCCAAGAAGCTGCATATCCGGCACCGAAATGGGCATCCATTCTTTGCCAAAAATCAGTCAGCCTCAAACGCCTGCATCCTTCAACAAAGCGTTTGCCAAAACTTCTGCACCAACTTCACGTTCTGCATCGGTGCCAGGTGCAATCGCATGGCTAGTGATCCAACGAATTACTACATCTGCAGAAATCAAGTCTGCAGAAACATTCCAAGACAAAAGTGCATCCATCAATAACTTTGCAATGTCGTCTGGCATTGAGTGAATGTATGCAATCCCTTGATTCAAGGATTTTGGATCATGCTTTGCTAAACCCTGAACTGATTCGTCTTTTGCAACAAAGTCGGCTAACGCTTTCAAACCAGCGATGAGCGTCTGATTTTGAGAAACCAGATCAGCAAAATCTTTTT
>JBDKLK010000101.1:0-4353 GCA_039795655.1 Actinomycetota bacterium | reverse complement strand
AGTGGCAAAATTAGTAACAGTGCTAACTGCATATTTCGATTGCGAAACAAAATACTTTTTTGTGCACGCCCTGTACCCGCGTCACCATTAGTTGACGCGGGTACAGAAGCAGTGCGGTTAGGCATTAACCCTTGATTTCCGTCCAGGCTTGAACCCACTCAGCGAAATCAACACAGATATCGCCGCGACCGTCGATGCAGTCAGCTAGTGGAGTTGTCCAGTAGTAAATCTGGGATGCGTAGTCAGCATCTAGTGAGTGGTAGGTGTCACAGTGAGTTGCATCTGCTGTGTAATCGCATGCAAGTGTTTGTGATGGTGATTCACCGAACCATTCAGATACCTGTGCATTAACTTCTGGAGAGACAATCCAGTCCATCCACTTGTACATGCAGTTTGGATGTGCTGCATCAGCTGCAATCATCCAAGAGTCAGACCAGCCGGTTGCGCCTTCTTCAGGAACAACGCTTTCTACAGAAACTTTTTCTTCCCAGTTAATCAAGTTTGCGTTGATCTGCCAAGCAGTACCAATCACGTTTGATTCCTGACCGAATGAAGAAACTTCGTCGGTGTATGCAGCCCAGTAGCTACCAATCATTTCTTTTTGTTGCTTTAGCAAAGCTACTGCAGCATCGAATTGATCTTGGTCTAGTGAGTAAGGATCTGTAATTCCCAAATCAGGATTTGTTGCCATCAAATACAAAGCAGCATCTGCAATGTAAATCGGTGCATCATATGCGGTGATTTTTCCTGCATACGGTGAATCGGCTTCAAATACAGCGCCCCATGATGTTGGAGCTGGAGATACCAAATCCTTGTTGTACATCAAAACGTTTGCGCCCCAACCGTGTGGAATTCCGTACATCTGACCTTCAACAGAGTTCCAGTCACGTTCTTTCAAGAAGCTTGAAATTGTTTCGTAGTTAGGAACTAAATCAGTATTAACAGGAGCTACATCGCCGCCGTAAATCAAACGAAGTGTCGCATCACCGGATGCAGAAACGCCGTCGTAGTCACCGCTCTTGATCAAAGTAACCATTTCATCTGAAGTGTTACCGATTTTCACATTAACCATGCAACCGGTCTCTTCTTCGAATGGAGTTACCCAGTCAACTGCTGGATCTGTTGAACCGTCTTCGGCATAACCTGCCCAAACGACAATGTTCAATTCGCCTTCGCCTTCGCCAACCTCAGTTGCCATCGGGACGTTTGGAAGACTTGATTCTGGTGCAGCGGAGTTTGATGAACATCCTGCTAGCGCCAATACTGAAACTCCTGCAATTGCTAGTAGTTTCAGGCTTCGCTTAATTGCCATACCTAATTTCCTCCCTTTTCTCCTTTTGGAGAAAAACTATTTACCAATCACAAACTCATCAGCTGGATTCCAGCTGAGTGTGACTGTTTCGCCAACCTGTGGCGTGGCTATTGCCCTACCGTCGTTAGGTTGACTTGATACGAGTTGGCCGCCACCATCTAGTGTCACGATGACACGGGTTGCGTTACCAACATAAATAACTTCGCGCACTGCACCACTAACTTTGCGTGCGCCATCACCATTGACTGAAATCTTTTCAGGACGAATAGAAACGGACTGACCAGAGTCCTTTAACAAATTCGCAATACCCACGAAGCTCGCAACAAACTCAGTTGCTGGATGTTCGTAAATTTCTTTTGCTGTACCAAGCTGTTCAATCTTTCCATTGTTAAATACTGCAATGCGATCGCTCATCGTCAACGCTTCTTCTTGGTCGTGAGTTACGAAAACGAATGTAATACCAACTTCGCGTTGAAGCTCTTTCAATTCAATTTGCATCTGTTCGCGCAGTTTCAAATCCAATGCACCAAGCGGTTCATCGAGCAGCAAAACTTTTGGACGATTAACCAATGCACGAGCAAGCGCAACGCGTTGGCGTTGACCGCCAGATAGTTGGGACGGTTTGCGATCTCCATAACCACCAAGCGCAACACCTTCAAGCGCTTCAAGAGCGCGAGCCTTGCGTTCTGCAGCTGGAACCTTCTTAACCCGCAATCCGTATTCAACATTTTCGAGAACACTCATGTGCGGAAAGATCGCATAATCCTGAAAAACCGTATTTACATCGCGAGCGAAAGGTGGCTCGTTGGTGACTTCTTTGCCATCTAAAAGAATCGTGCCAGCAGTTGGCATCTCGAATCCGGCAATCATGCGAAGCACGGTGGTCTTGCCAGAACCTGAAGGGCCGAGCAATGTGATGAATTCACCGTTATAAACATCTAAGTCAACATCGTCGACGGCGATGACTGGTGCATTACTTGTTTTGAATTCTTTGCGCAGACCGCGCAAACTAATTGCAACCTCGCGACTCATTGCGGGGTATCACCTCTCAAATCGTTCACCGTTGAACGCACTCACACTAGCAGGGAAAGTGAGCGAAAAGGAGAGGTTTACTCACCCCAAAATTACGTTTTGGTTACTCAGGAACGCACGAAAGTGCAACTAGCCGACGTAAGGGACTTTGGCTTTGAGGCTGATCTGAGCCTCAGTCACTAAAAGTCCGATTGTGGCTATTAATAAGGTGATGAAAAAGACCGAGCGGCTATAGAAATCCTGCCCGCGCATCCATGCGAGGACTCCGAGCAGCGCGATGATCTTGAGGAGCCAAGACCCTAGGACGATCGCACCAAGCTGGTTTGGGTTCACATTGGCTGTACGCAGAGCAGTAATTGCAGTCACGCCAAAAAACACCCACGGGATTCCGCCACCAAGTAGCACTCCCCAGCCCGCAGCGTTTTGACCTAGGGAAAACAAAACCGCGGTAATTACTGGCACCAACAAAAACGCCATTGCACCTACGCGCAAAATCTTTTTCATAGGAACAATCAATGCTTCGTTGCTGGTCATTTTGCCACTCTCTTTTCCCAGATGGATTTTGGAATGCGGATTCGCTGCACCAAAATAAAAGATGCAATCAAGAAAACTGGCACTGCAGTAGTCCACGGAACAAATGCGAGCGAAACTGCAAAGAAAGAAACCAGCGCTGCCCACGCATACATCAAATACGCAGCGCGTCGAACAGAGTGACCTCGTTGCAACAAACGGTGATGCAAATGTTCTTTGTCTGGTGCAAAAGGATTTTGTCCGCGTGAAGTGCGACGAATAATTGCCAACATCAAATCAAGCATCGGTAAACCGAGCACTGCTACCGGCAACAACAATGGCAAAAGTGTTGGCGCTAGTGAAGTTCCTTCAAGCGCATTCGGATCTACTTGTCCCGTCAATGAAATCATTGAAGTAGAAAGCAAGAGTCCCAACAACATCGAACCAGTGTCACCCATAAAGATACGAGCTGGATTGAAGTTGTGAGGCAAGAATCCGATTGCCATTCCCGCAATGGTTGCGCTAATCAAAGTTGAAAGAGTTGCACGCTCTAAACCAAAATGGCCACTCAACCAATACGAATAAACAAAAGATGCAAGCGCGGAGATTCCAATCACACCAGCTGCAAGTCCGTCGATACCGTCGATGAAATTGACTGCGTTGATTGTTACCAGCACCACCATAACTGTTAAACCAACAGAAGTGATTGGATCAAGAATTGTTGCGTTGCCAAGCGGTAACCAAATAAAACCAACGCCTTGATACGCGAGCAAACCTGCCGCTAGTGCTTGTCCTGCAAGTTTTGTTGATGCATCTAAATCAAACTTGTCATCAAGCACACCAAGAATCACCAGAATGGTTGCTGAAATCAAAACTGCTCGGAACGCATTTGTGTCTTCAAACACCGGGCTCATACGTGGCAGATGAGATGCAAACAAATATGAAGCAACTAATCCGCCAAACATTGCGAGGCCACCCCAACGAGCTGTCTCAACAGTGTGAACATCTCGGGCGCGAATTTCTGCAATCGCCCCGAAGCGACCTGCAAGTGTGCGAGCGAGTGGTGTTAACAGATACGTGGCTGCTGCTGCAACAACTAAGCAGAGCAGATATTCACGCATTTATTTCAACTATCCGCGTGGGTATGCCGGGAATTTGTGAACCAATGCAGTTACTTCAGCTGCAATGTCTGCACTCGCCTTCGCATCATCAGTTTTGATTGCACGACTAATCAATTGACCAATCTGCTTCATCTCACCTTCACCCATTCCTTGAGTGGTAACAGATGGTGTGCCGACGCGAATTCCTGAAGCAACTGATGGTGGAGCTGGATCGTAAGGAATAGCGTTCTTGTTCAAAACAATGTTTGCAAGTCCTGCGCGCTTTTCAGCATCAGCACCGGTTACACCGATTCCCTGAAGATCTAGCAATGACAAGTGAGTATCGGTGCCGCCAGTGATTGGGCGCAGACCTTCTTCAGCTAAAGTTGCAGTCAAAGC
>JBDKLK010000100.1:0-4565 GCA_039795655.1 Actinomycetota bacterium | reverse complement strand
GCAGTTGGTGATCCCCTTCAATCTATTTATGCGTTTAGAGGAGCAAGCTCTCGAAACATAACTCAGTTCCCAACTCATTTCCCACAATCTGGAGGTGAGGAAAGCCCACGATTTTCTTTGCCGATTACACAACGCAACGGAAAAAACATTGTCAGAGTTGCAAACAAACTCACCAATCGTTTACGCGAGGCAGATGTTCATCCAGAACTTGAAGAGCTAAAACACAGAGACGATTTGCCACAAGGTCCTGGAATCATCCACATCGCATCATTTGAAAAAATGGATGAAGAAGCTGCGTGGCTCATTTCGGAGATTGATAAAGCGAAGGCATTAGGCATCGATCCAAATGAAATAGCGATTTTGGTCCGTGAAAGAGATGGAATTAGTTGGGCTTTGAAATTCCTGACCCAGGCGAACATTTCTGCCCAAGTGAGGACAAAAACAGATTTGTTGCTAGTTCCAGAAGTACGCGAGTTAATTGCAATGTTGCGTGTCATCGCTCAACCTGCTGCAAACTCATCTTGGATTCGACTCTTAACTGGACCACGTTGGCAAATTGGTGACCGAGATCTGGCTTTGATCGGTCAACTAGCTTCAAAGCTTGCTCACAGTGAACGAAATGAAGATGAACGGACACTTGAAAGTACTTTAGAAGCCGCAGTTGCTGGAAGTGATTTGGTAGAAAACGCCGCGTATGGCGATGCTCTGTCATACATTGCAGAAAAGGGTTACGAGAAACTGTCAGAAGAAGCTGTTTTGCGAGTTAGAAACTTGCAAAAAGAAGTCGACTTCTTACGCTTATACGCTGGAGAACCCTTAAAGAACTTTGTCTACCGTGTCGCATCAGTATCTGGACTCTTAATTGAAGCGACAGCTGAAAATTCTCGACTAGCACGCGGTATGAATACAAACCTACAGACATTTTTTAGTTTGGTAGCCGAGTTCAACTCAATCACTGGTGAAACTAATTTGTTCGCATTCATAAAATGGATCGAAGATTCAGCCAAATACAACAAAAAAATTGAAATTGCAGGTGTTGCGCAAAAAGGTGCAATTCAATTAATCACCGTTCATTCAGCTAAAGGTCTTCAATTTGATGCCGTGTTGATGCCCCAACTGGCTGAAGGCATATTCCCTTCCAAGCAGGGTGCTGATAACTGGGTAACAAACTCATTTGTGGTGCCATTGCCACTTAGAGATGAAGAAATGGACTTAACTTTGGCAAAGTATCCTGAGGATAATCGGAATTGGGATAAAGATTATGCCAAAGAATACGATGCAATTCGTCGAGAAATAGATTCGCTTGAAGAGCGGAGACTTGCATATGTAGGAATTACGAGAGCTCGTAGATTCCTAGCTGTATCGACGAGTGTGGTTGACCCTACGGTCCAAGATTTGCGAAAGCCCTCTGACTTTTTCGATGAGATCTTAGATACCTGTCATGAAATTCTCGCAGAAGGCGATGATGGACTCATAGAAATTGGTCCGATTTATGAATTTGTTAAAGGCAAAAACAAATACGTAGATGAAGTCGAAACCGGAATTTGGCCCGTTGAAATGCATAGTGCTGAAATTAAACGAGTACAAGATTCGGCAGCGAGGGTTAGAGCCCTAATTGATGGAAATGTAGTACCAGATAAATTGCATGGAACTATTGCGGATCACTGGGATATAGCAATCAAAGCAATTGAAGCCGAATTAAAGATTGCAGAGAATCCGGTTAGGAAAGTTTCTTTACCAGAAAGTTTGAGTGTTACTCAGATTCAACACTTGGCAAGAGATGAAGCATCATTCGTAGCCAATTTGATTCGCCCAATGCCCGTCGAGCCAATTGCGGCCGCTGCGCAAGGAACCGCATTCCACGCATTCATTGAAAATTGGGCTGGTGGTCGGCTTGTGTCAACACTTCCATCTATGGATTCAATAGATGTAACAGAACAAGAAAAAATTGATACCCCGACTCTTTCCAAATATAAAGAGACATTCAAGAACTCGAAATGGGCACAAGAATTTCCATTTGTTGTTGAAGCGCCATTCGCAATTCCACTCAACGGATATGTAGTGCGTGGACGCATCGATGCGGTTTACAAAGACGGAGATAACTACACACTCGTTGACTGGAAAACCAATGCAAAAGCGAATGCTGACACGCTGCAGCTAGCAATCTATCGCCTTGCTTGGGCTGATTCGATGAATGTTCCACTTGAAAATATCAGTGCATCTTTTTATTACGTTGCCCTAGATGAAACTGTAACTCCGGAAAGTTTCCCAAACCGTGAAGAAATTATCAAACTACTTTCAGGGTCTTGACCACTCATCCGGTAGTTCGTGACCGTACCAGTTTTCAATAAGCCTGCGAGCGACTGAAACTCTAGAAGGAATTCGTAGTTCACCGGCTTTGCACGCAGCCGCTAGTTCTGCTCTTGAATACCAGTAAGCCTCTGCAATCTCATCTTCATCTACTTGAATTAGAGATTGAGTAGTTGTTGCATTGAATGCCAGCATCAAACTTGCTGGAAACGGCCATGGTTGGCTTCCCATATAAGTTACCGAATCAATTGTTAGTCCAACTTCTTCCATGGCTTCGCGAGCAACTGCAGCTTCTAGGGTTTCACCAGGCTCAACAAAACCTGCAACGTGTGAAAAGTGAGTTGGCTGCCATAGAGTTTGGCGAGCTAGCAACAACTTATCTTCTTGATTAGTTATTGCAACAATCACGGCTGAGTCAGTTCGTGGGTAGTGTTCCGTTCCATCTACTGGGCACTGTTTTACCCAACCAGAATTTGTGGCAAAAGTTTCCGCACCACATCGCGGGCAGTTGGTGTGAGTTTGATGCCAGTTATTCAACGCAATTGCAGTGGTTGCAAGCCCAGCTTCTAGATCAGAAAGTTCAGCACCAATAGTTCGCAGTGATTGAAAATCGAATCCATGTTTCGTAGCCAGCGCCTCGTTCTTATTAGAAAGCGAAACTGCGAAGTGCGTATCTTCAAAGCATCCAAGATAGGCGAGCGATTGCGCTTCCTCCGCTAAAACGTACCCAAGCCCGCCATCGTTCATTGCGACTTCTGGACCATTTACCAACATAACCTTCAGTTCGTTGTTGAGTGCGAGGTCCAACCCGCGGGTGTGCGCCAATCGATCCACAGCACTTCGCCCGAGAGCCAGGCTCTGGAGCGTGTGTGGATTTAGGTAGCTTTTCACGCTCTGAGATTACCTCTGAATGCTCGACTCTGAAGGTTCTGGTCTAGATGGAAAGATGCCCCAATGACCTCCAATCCACTGTTCGAAGGGCTAGATGAAAATCAACGCCTGGCAGTGGAGGCTGTGCGCGGAAGAGTTGCAATCATCGCAACTGCAGGTTCAGGTAAAACTCGAGTAATTACAAATCGAATTGCCAACGCAATTGAAACTAAAACCCACACTTCCGAACACGGCTTGGCTCTTACTTTCACCAACAAAGCCGCTAACGAAATTCGAGCACGTTTATCCAGGCTAAAAGTTGCACCAATTACTGCAGCCACCTTCCACTCAACCGCATTACGCCAACTCGCGCATTTTTGGCCTCAGGTAGTTGGCGGAAATATGTGGAATGTAATTTCCACAAAAACTTCATTAATTGAACAAGCTGCAGGTAGCGCGAGAATCTCTCTAGATGATCGCACAAGACGAACCGTCATATCTGAGATTGAGTGGGCAAAATCTTCTGGACTTGATGTTGAAAACTATTTGAAGATTGAGCGCAATACCGACGATGTGAATTCAGCGAGTATTGCCGATATTTGGACTCGGTACTCAGACCTAACAAAAAGAAATAACGTTCTTGATTTCGAAGATATCTTGCAACTTAATCTTGGCATGCTTACGAGCTTCCCAGATGTTCTGCAACAAGTCAGACAGCGCTACACATGGTTCACTGTTGATGAGTTTCAGGATGTGACTCCACTTCAGAACGAACTTTTGCAACTTTGGGTAGGAAATCGCAACGAACTTTGCGTGGTTGGCGATCCTGCTCAAACTATTTATTCATTCGCTGGGGCTAACGCAAACTTCTTGAAAGATTTCAAACACAATCATCCAGAAACTTTGCAAATTGAATTGAATCGCACTTATCGCTGCCCAGAAAAGATTTGCACTGCGGCAAACTCTTTAATGAACACTTCAGCTACCCCGAGTTTTATGGTTAGCGCAAAATCCGATGACGGTGCAGTTAACCTTCAACATTATGTAGATGAAAAAGATGAAGCAGAGGGAATAGCAAATCGAGTAGCCGAACTAATTAAGTCCGGTGTCGATGCTCGCGAGATTGCAATCTTGTTGCGCATCAACTCAATGTCTGCTGTGTTTGAATCAGTATTCGATTCATTGAATATTCCGTACACAATGCGCGGAATAACCAAATTCTTTGAGCGACCTGAAGTTAAGCAGGTTTTGTTAGACCTAAGGGTTGGCTCGTACATTTCTTCTGATATCTCAATGCTCGCAGCGGTAAAGAAAATTGCTGAACTGCACGGATGGACCGAACAACCTAAACACAGCTCTGAAACTGCGCGTACTCGCTGGGAATC
>JBDKLK010000099.1:0-4573 GCA_039795655.1 Actinomycetota bacterium | reverse complement strand
ATTCAGATGTCACACCGAATCGACCTGATGCGACCTGCTTGATCGCAGAGCGCTTGCTGTCTCCGTTAGCCATTGGCTTGAAACGCTCCGCGTCTTCGCCACCCTCACCGGTGTTTGATTTTGCACCAAGGCGGTTCATCGCAATTGCAAGAGTTTCGTGGGCTTCAGCGCTGATTGAACCGTATGACATTGCACCAGTTGAGAAGCGCTTAACAATTTCGCTAACTGGTTCCACTTCATCAATTGAAATTGAAGGACGTAGACCTGACTTGAAACCGAATAAACCACGAAGTGTCATCAATCTTTCGGATTGATTGTTAACGCGATCGGTGTATTGCTTAAACACATCGTATTTACCTTGACGAGTGCTGTGTTGAAGCTTGAAAACTGTTTCTGGATCGAAAAGGTGCGGTTCGCCTTCTCGGCGCCATTGGTATTCGCCACCGATAGTGAGGCTACGGTGGCTTGGAGAAATTCCTGAAGGTGGATAAGCCACATCGTGACGTTGCAAAACTTCGGATGCAATTACATCCAAACCAATGCCGCCAAGCTTTGAAGTAACTCCTGTGAAGTACTTGTCAACAAGTTCTTGACTGAGACCAATTGCTTCAAAGATTTGAGCACCGCGGTATGAATCAACAGTTGAAACACCCATCTTGCTCATAACTTTCAAAACACCTTTACCGAGAGCTTTGATGACATTGCGAGCAGCTTTTTCTGGAGATACATCTCCAAGTACACCTTGGCGAGCCAATACTTCAGCAGATTCCAAAGCAAGATAAGGATTTACTGCGGCTGCACCGAAACCAATTAGCAAAGCGACGTGATGAACTTCGCGAACATCGCCGGCTTCAATCAACAAACCAACTGTGGTGCGAGTGCGTTGGCGAACCAAGTGATGGTGCACTGCAGAACACAACAGAAGCGAAGGAATTGGTGCATGGTCCACATCAGCATCGCGGTCGCTCAAAACAATAAAGCGAGTTCCTGCACGCAATAGATGATCAACTTCGCGACAAATTTCTTCAAGTCTTTCAGCTAATGCGTTTCCGCCGTTAGAAACGTAGTAGAGACCAGAGATTTTTGCAGCTGCAAATCCAGGAAGATTTCCATCTTTGTTGATGTGCAGAATCTTTGCAAGATCATCGTTGTCGATTACCGGGAATGGTAAAACCACTTGGCGGCAATGATCTTCAGTTGCATCGAGCAAATTAAGTTCTCGACCAGTTGCGGTAGAGAGTGATGTCACAATCTCCTCGCGAATCGCATCAAGTGGTGGGTTCGTCACTTGTGCAAACAACTGAGTGAAGTAATCGAATAGCAAACGTGGACGCTTGGACAAAACCGCGATTGGAGTATCAGTTCCCATGGAACCGAGAGCTTCGCCACCAGTTTTAGCCATTGGAGTAAGAATTACGCGCAACTCTTCTTCGGTGTAACCAAAAGTTTGTTGACGACGAATAACGGAAGAAGCAGTGTGAACAATGTGTTCGCGTTCTGGCAATTCTTCGAGATGAATAATTCCCTTCTGCAACCATTCTGCATAAGGTGCTGCTGCAGCCAACTCTGACTTAATTTCTTCATCTTCAACAATGCGGCCTTTAGCGGTATCCACCAAGAACATTCGTCCTGGCTGCAAACGGCCTTTGCGAATCACTTTACTTTGATCTATATCTAGTACACCTGATTCAGATGCAAGAACTACAAATCCATCTTCGGTTACCCAAAAACGTCCTGGGCGAAGTCCGTTTCTATCTAGAACTGAACCAATCAAAGTTCCATCTGTGAAAGAAATATTCGCTGGGCCATCCCATGGCTCCATCAATGCTGAGTGATACTCGTAGAAAGCCCGACGTGCTGGATCCATATTTGGATTGTTTTGCCAAGCTTCAGGAATCATCATCAAAACAGAATGCGGAAGTGAACGCCCACCCATGTGAAGCAGTTCAAGCACTTCATCAAATGATGCAGAGTCAGATCCACCTTGGCTAACTATCGGAAGAATTCTTGAGATGTCCCCAGGAATAACTTCGCTAGTCAATGCCGCTTCGCGAGCGTGCATCCAGTTGCGGTTGCCTTTAACAGTATTGATTTCACCGTTATGCGCAATCAATCGATAAGGGTGCGCAAGCGGCCATGATGGAAATGTGTTTGTAGAAAAACGTGAGTGCACCAAAGCGATTGCGGTTTTCATTCTTTCATCAGAAAGATCTGGGAAGAATGGTTCAACCTGCGCCGTAGTTAACATGCCTTTGTAAACAAGAGTGCGACTTGAAAGAGATGGGAAATAAACCGCTGCTTCTTTTTCAGCACGTTTGCGCAACACAAACAATCGACGTTCAAGATCTAATCCAGAAGCCGTTGAACCAACAAAAAACATTTCGAAAGCTGGCATAACTGATTTTGCAGTTTGACCGATTTGCGAATCGTTAGTCGGCAACAAACGCCATCCGAGAACTTCTAGCCCTTCTTGTTCTGCAATGGATTCGATATGAGTTTTTGCAGCTGCACTTGCTCCAATATCGGTCGGCAGGAATGCGATACCTGCGCCAAAGTGACCTGCTTCTGGAAGCTTGAAATCAACTACGGCGCGCAAGAATTCATCAGGCATTTGCAACAAGATTCCGGCACCGTCGCCAGAATCTGGTTCAGCACCACTGGCGCCGCGGTGTTCAAGATTTGTCAGAGCTAACAGCGCTTTATCAACTAGTTCGTGTGATGCAACGCCGTCCATTTTTGCCACCCAAGCAACACCACAAGCGTCGCGTTCATTGGATGGGTCGTAGAGACCTTGCGCATCTGGGGTGCTTAGGAAATCTTTGATTGCCACTATTTACTCCCTGTCGTTTGAAAATCACTCGGACGACAGTGGCCGGGCAGGGCGAAATCTAGCAGCGAGATGCTTGTGAGCCCAAGGATGGGTTATGCCTAAAACTGTGTGACTTGGACAACTTTTACCCCTATTCGGGTAGTTTTTAGCCCTCTAGATAGCTGATTTGTCAGATTTTCGGCTGCGAACAAACCAAACCACAGCTAGCCCACCAACAACTACCGAAGTCAGGACATTGAGACGCAAGCCAAGGATGTGGTTTGCCTCATCAATTCGCAAAGCTTCGATCCAGACTCGACCAGCACAATACAAAGCGACATAAAGAGCGAACACCTGCCCTTTAAACAATTCAAACCTCTTATGCGCCCAGATCAAGACCGCGACCACGCCTAAGCACCAGAGAGATTCGTAAAGAAAGGTTGGATGGAAAGTTGCGTAATTTTCAAAACCATCAGGTCTATGGGCGAATGAAATCTCAAGTCCCCATGGAAGTTCAGTAGGACTTCCGAACAACTCTTGGTTGAAGTAGTTTCCAAAGCGACCAACCGCTTGAGCGATCGCAATTCCTGGAGCCAAGGCATCTGCAAAGTTTGGAAAGTTGATGTTGTATTTTTTACAAGCATACAAACTAGCTGCAAACCCAAGTGCGATCGCTCCCCAAATACCAAGTCCGCCATCCCAAATTCGAAACGCAGCAACAAGACCCTTACCGTTTGGTCCGAAATAAATCTGGTTGTCGGTGATCACATGATAGATGCGACCACCAATAACACCGGCAGGAACTGCATAAACCGCAACATTGCTGACATCGTCTAGATTCCCACCAAGTGCGACGAATCTTTTTGCACCGATACGCATCGCCAACAAAATACCAATAATGATGCAAATCGCATATGCGCGTAATGGAAGTGGCCCCAAATTCCAAACTCCGTTTTCAGGAGATGGAATTGAGGCCACCAAAGTTTTCATGTCTAATCTCAGCTAATTACGATTTCAGTAATTACTTCGCTGAATCACGAATCCATTTTTCAAATGCTTTGACTGACTTACGTGCATCAGTTGGCATTTCAACACCGTTAAGTGAGATGTATGGAGTTCCAGGAATTTGTTTTTCATGGAACTTCAAGGTTGCTTGACGAGCCCAGGTTAAATGTTGTGGGGTGTAAACACATTGCCCAAACTCTGCCAGTTTGTTTTCATCGTAGCCGGCAACACCTGCCCAGTCCACTAGATCTTCATCAGTGAAACCATCGCCCTCTTTGAAGTTTTCGCGACCTTGGATTAGGCCATTAAGAAGTGCAAATGAGCGAGTGAACATTGTCTCGTGGTACTCGGCTCCGATTCCGCGTTCGATCGCGCACGCGAATGCGTTAATTGCGCGGTAGCTGTTGTGACCTGTGAAACCATTTGGATTGGTGTCTGCGTCTTGGTCCAAGAATCCGGTTGGAACATAGCGAACTTTCACTACACCTTCGTCTGCAAGTTTCTTGATTGATTCACCAAAGTAGTACTCGAAGGTTGCACAAGCAGGACATTGTGGATCTTCCCAAATTTCAAGAATATTTGAAGTCGCAACATCTGGGTTGAGTGTCCAACCTAGAGATTCTGCATCCACATCTGCAGGCAATGTGCCAGAGTTGTAATCGAAATTACCAATGGTCGAAGAAGGAGATGGTTTAGCAAAGAAAGTATCTTGAATAGTTGGGAACATGATGATTCCCAAAACAACGAGTCCGATAAGGC
>JBDKLK010000098.1:0-4622 GCA_039795655.1 Actinomycetota bacterium | reverse complement strand
TGTACCTCTAAACATGGGTGCAGATTTCATTGCACGTTCTGGACTTGGAAATGACTTGAATTACGTTCCAGTAGATAAGACCACATTACTTTCAAAGAAATATAACAATATCTTTGCAATCGGCGATGCCTCAGATATTCCTGCATCTAAAGCTGGATCTGTGGCTCACTTCTCAATCGATTTGTTCTCTGAAAACTTCGTTGAACACGTCGAAGGTAAGCCAATGAAAGAGCTTTTCGATGGTCACGCAAACTGCTTCATCGAATCAGGTCACGGTAAAGGTCTACTAATTGATTTCAATTATGAAACTGAACCGCTAACCGGAACTTATCCACTGCCTGTTGTTGGACCGTTCTCCCTTTTGAAAGAGAGTCGAATTAACCACTGGGGCAAGCTCGGATTCCGTTGGGCATATTGGAACATGTTGCTACCTGGCCGTTACATGCCAGTTTCAGCTCGCATGTCAATGCTCGGCAAAAAACTACCTAAAACCGCAAACAAATAGAAAGGTTGGACATCATGCCTGTCACCGAAATTGCTGGCGCACAAGTCCATGTAAATGAAGAAGGTTTCCTCACCGAATTTGATGAGTGGAACGAAGAGATTGCCAAAGTATTGGCAAAGAACATTGAAATTGAATTGACCGATGCTCACTGGAAAGTTTTGAACTTCCTCCGCGCTGACTTCAAAGATCAGGGCGAAACAGCAACCACCCGTCGCGTAGCAACTGTTGGCGGAGTACCAGTTAAAGAACAATTCGAATTGTTCCCAAAGAAGCCTGGCAAGAAAATGTCATATATCGCTGGTTTACCAAAACCACACGGCTGCGTTTGAGAGGTGAATGACAATGAACGCAATTATTCCGAACTTCGATAACGAAGGTTCTGCTGATCGCAAGATCGCATTTATTTGTTCAAAAGGTAACCTCGATATGGCGTATCCAGGTTTGATTTTGGCTAACGCAGCTCTTGGCGAGGGAATTGAAACTCATATCTTTTTCACCTTCTGGGGATTCGACATGATTATCAAGTCACGTATGAATGATTTGCAATTCTCTCCTGCCGGTAACGCTGCTATGCACTTACCTGTTGGTGACATTCACTTGCCACAATCAATGGCTCCACTTCCAGGCATGACAGCGATGGCAACCAAAATGTTGAAAAAACAAATTGCAGACATTGGTGTGCCAACCGTGCCTGAAATGCTTGAACAAATTGTTGGTGCTGGTGGACATCTCTGGGCCTGCCGTATGTCAGCCGATATGAACAAAGTAGATGAAACAGATTTGATTGATGATCTTGAAGGCATTATCAATGCCGCAGACTTCATTGAGCTAACTGATGGCGCTCAAGTAATTTTCATCTAGCAACCAAGAACTCACCGGAGGGATTGGCATGACGTCCCTCCGGTGACCTTTATTTACTTGCTTTTCGGTTTATCGCTTTCAATGCCTCACGTTTAGCAAGTGGAGTCATGTCCGGATGCAGTCTGACAAATCTTTTTACTGCCTCTGCGTCAACATAAGAAAAATCACGTAATGCCCAGCCGACCGCTTTAGCGATGAAGAATTCAGTATCTTTATGTCGGCGTTCACATAGTGCGAAAAGTTTCACCGGATCGGTATCGCCTTTTAGCAAGAGTTGGTGAATGATTGCTGAGCGAACTAACCATTTATTCTCTGATTCAATCCACTGGTACATAACTTCATCAAGTTCTGGATCACTCGCTACAAGGTAGCTAATTGCCCCGCGGAGTGAATCCACTGAATCCCACCAAGAATTGTGCGTAATGAAATATTTCGCGTGTTTTGTTACAAATGAGCTATCCAGTTGTTTCTTATTCTTATTCAAAAACTCCGTGCCAATAATGTGAAACTCGCGTTCAGGTTTTTCCCACAGGGTTTTCAAGACCTTAACAATTTGCGCTTGAGATGGTTTTTCAAACTGGGCAGAAACTACGCGCAAAATCACTGTTCGTTCAGGCGCATTCACTCCAAGGAATGGAAACAGATTGCGCATATATGCAGACATTTCTGCAGCACGTTTTTTGTTTGCTTTTTTATTTAACTCTAAAACTAAACCCGCAACAAAATCCTTTTCATTGAAAGGTTTCGTAGCGGGTTTAGCTGCGGATTTCATAACCTAATTATTGCGGAACTTGATCCTCGGAAATTTCTTCTTCTGGTCCAGCGAAATCTTCTGGAGTGTGTGGAGTGTGATGTCCTTTTTCACGCTGAAATGCTCTTGTTGCTAGGAACCCTGTGATTCCAACGATTATTAACGCAACGATAGGCAATCCGATTGTCGGACCAAAGAGTGAATCTGAAATTGTTTTTGCATTAAGTAACAAAACAAGGCCGCCTACGATTACACCAAAAGGCTCGTGTGGCATACGACCGGTTAGCTTTGCTGCAAAAGGCGCCATGATCGCGCCGCCAAGTAATAGACCCAGCACAACCTTGTAATCAATCAAAGCAGCCGTTTCTGGATTATTTACGAATGCATTAATGAAGCCAAGGCTGGCTGCGATTGCTACAAGAAACTCTGCCGCACTAACAGTGCCGATTACTAGTCGTGGATGGGTTTTAGTAAGAGTTAAGAGAGTTGGAGTAGTGATTGGACCCCATCCGCCGCCACCGGTTGCTGTTACAAATCCTGCAAAGCCACCGATGCTTGCGAGAACATATCCGCGTGGTCTTCCTTTGATCGGTTTTACTAAACGAAGTCCAAACCCAAATCGAACGAGAAGAATTATTCCGAGGATGAATAACAGACCAGACATTGCAGCTTTAGCGCTCGACATTGAAATACTTGCAAGGAATGTTGCACCCGCGAAAGCACCTAGTGCTCCTGGCAATGCAAGTCGAAGGAGAACAACTTTGTCTACGTTTCCTTCTTTCCAATGTGCAGCGCCACTTGAAAGGGATGTACCGATTGTTGCGAAATACACCGAAGATGAAGCTGCAACAGGCGTCGCACCAAGGGCGATCAAAAGTGTTGAACTTGAAACTCCAAATCCCATTCCGAGAGTGCCATCAACTAACTGAGCGAATGCACCGGCAATAGCGAAGAGAAAAACTGCGAGCATTTGTGAACCTAACTAAATCGGGGTAATACAGCCCTATTTAATCACATTGGCCAAAATGTCAAGAATTCGGCGCGCCCCAGGCTGTCGGATCATCAGCAAGTTGTTGTACAAACACTGGCAATTTGCCGCTCACAAGGTCAGCAACACTCACAGAATCGAGGATTTTGCGCTCACTTGAACGTAGTGCAATCCAGATTTTCTCAAGCCCTACGGCGGCCCCTTGGTACTCAACACCCTCTGGACGTTGGCCTCGGACGGAAGTCAGCGGACCATCAATTGCCCGCAAAAGATCAGCTAAATGAATCTGGTCAGCTGGACGAGCGAGGCGGAATCCACCTTCGCGACCACGCCGGCTTTCAAGAATCCCACCTCGTTTAAGTGCATTTAAAGCTGTACGCAAATAGTCATCTGACATATTTTGACGGTCGCTGATGAACTCAATGCTCACCCAGTCTTCTTTACTCGCCGCAATCTCAAGAACAGCGCGAACACCGTAATCGGTGAGAGTGGTGAAACGCATGGCACAATTATTACTTAAGAACAGTAATTAACCGCTAAAGGACTAGCAGCATGGACGCAAACTTAATTTTGAATATTGCACTTGGAATATTGATCTTCTCTTTTGTGTTCGATGCAGTACTCAACCGATTGAATCTAAAACACAGCGAACTACCAATCGAACCAGCGTTTGACTATTTGTACGATGCTGAAAAACGAAGGTCTGCACTCGCATACCAACGCGCTAACTACAAAGCGAATTTTTGGGCAGATTTAGTTAGCACCGCTGTCACTGTCGCGATGCTTGCAGCTGGTGGGTTTGGTTTAATCGATAAATTCGTACGCAATTACAGCGAAAACGAAATCATTGTTGGCCTTGGTTTCATTGCAATTGTTGGATTGCTTGGATCGGTTACATCCCTACCTTTTGGCATTTACAGCACATTCGTGATTGAAGCTAAATATGGTTTCAACAAAACAACTGTTAAAACCTTCATCACTGACAAAATCAAAGGCACGATTATCGGTTCAATCATCGGTGCACCGCTATTTAGCGCAATTGTTTGGATTTACTTACAACTAGATTCAATGTTCTGGCTTGCAACTTGGTTATTGATGACAGCTTTCTCACTATTTTCTTTTGCATTCGGCACTACTTTGATTTTGCCTCGCTTCAATAAGTTATCTCCATTAGAAGATGGAGAACTTAAAACCGCTATCCTTGATTACTGCAATTCACAGGGTTATTCAGTGGGCCGGCTATTTGTGATGGATGGCAGCAAGAGATCCACCAAAGCGAATGCGTTCTTTGCAGGTATTGGTAAGTCCAAAACAATTGTTCTTTATGACACGTTGATTGAGAAACTAACTGTCGAAGAAGTTGTTGCTGTTCTTGCACATGAAGTTGGTCATTACAAGCGCAAACACACTTTTGTGATGTTTATTTCTAGCATCTTTCAAACTTTAGGAATTACAGCTTTGCTTGGCTGGATGCTTAACTATCCAGAGGTTTCACTCGCCCTAGGAGCAGACCAGGC
>JBDKLK010000097.1:0-4674 GCA_039795655.1 Actinomycetota bacterium | reverse complement strand
CTTCAACAAGCGCAACTAGCGAATTCACCAGCGGTCACTTCCGCGCTGTAATCGGTGATGACAAAGTTAATGGCGCACAAGTTAATAAGGTTTTGATTTGTAGCGGCAAGGTTTATTACGACCTACTTGCAGAACGCGAAAAGCGCGGTGCAAATGATGTAGCAATCATTCGCCTCGAACGCCTCTACCCTCTTCCTTACCGTACATTGCGCACAGCACTTGAAGGCATTAAGCAAGATGCTGTTATTCGCTACGTTCAGGATGAACCTGCTAACCAAGGCGCATGGCCGTTCATGGCTTTGAACTTGCCGGAAGCGATTGACCGCGAAGTTCATCGTGTTTCACGCCCTGCATCTTCTTCACCTGCGGTTGGTTCACATCACCGTCACGAAGTTGAACAAGCAGCGCTTGTGCAAGCAGCATTTGAATAAGAGTCAATATGTATTTCACAGATCGCGGGATTGAAGAACTCGAAAAACGTCGAGGTGAAGACGAAGTAGACCTCGGTTGGGTGGCAGATCGCCTGCGTGAATTCGTGGATATGAATCCTGAATTCGAAATTCCCATGGAAAGATTTGCAACCTACCTTGCACGTCTGGATGATGAAGATGAATAACGATATCTATATTGCAGAAATCCAACGTGCTTCGAAATCAATGCGCGATATCTATTCAGAAGCAGTATCTGGCAACCAAGTTCCTTCATGCCCAGACTGGAAATTCAGAGACTTGATGTTGCATCTTGCAGATGTTCAAGCACATTGGGCTAAAACCATTCTGAACCCAGACGCGACTGAAGAAATGGATTTCATCAACCACACTCCAGATTGCGAAATAACTGAGTGGTGCGAAAAACAAACTCAAGCTTTAGTTGATGCAATCGCTGCGGTTGATCCAAATAAACCTTGTGCAACTTGGTGGAGCAATCCAAAGACTGCAGAAGCAATTGCCCGCCACCAAGTGCAAGAAGCAGCAGTACACGCATGGGATGCACATCTTGCAGTCGGCATAGAACATCCCCTTCCACACGCAGTCGCACTGGATGGAATCAGCGAATGGATCAATGTTCATAATGAATGGACAGAAAGTAAAGACTTCACAATCATTTTCGCACCAACAGATTCAGCAGAAACCATCACTTGGGATCGAGGTGGCGAATCTGTAACTCTGAGCGCTCCAGCAAGCGAGCTAAATCTTTTCCTGAACGGTCGCCGAGACTTGACCCAACTCAAAGCGACTGGCGATGTCGCAGCAATCAGCGGTTTCCTCGCTGAACTTCCAGCTCACAACAGTTGACATTGATGGTATCAAAAGTGATACCATCACTTTATGGCAATGACATTACGTCTCACAGACGAAGAAACTGAACTACTCCGACGTCTCTCCGAACTTGAGGGACGCTCAATGCAAGAGATCTCTCGCGAAGCAATTGTTTCCTTTGTAGAGGAGCGACTTCGCGCGCAGATTTTGAACAAAATTCTTGATCGCGAACTTCCAAAATACGAAGACGCACTTAGGCGACTTGGCGAATGATCTTTCTCACTTTGAGCGACCTACTACTGATCGCTCATCGAATACTTGATTCCGTTGAATTTAGAGATGTTGGTTTACTAGAGAGCGCAATCGCTAGACCAAAAACAATGATTTTTGGAAAGTTTGCATACGAAGACATCTATGAACAAGCCGCTGCTTTGGTTGATTCCATTGTCAATAATCACGCACTAGTTGATGGCAACAAGAGACTTGGGCTTGCTGGATTGATTTCATTCCTTGGTATCAATGGATTCCGCATTACATGCAGCCAAGATGCCGCCTTTGATTTCATTATGGAGATCGCAAGTTCATCAGTCCGAGACATAAAAGACCTTGCAAAATGGATACGAGAAAATTCAGCGGCGTACTAGAACAACTCCAACAATCGCATCGCGATTGACAGCACCAAAAACCCAGGAATCAGAACTTGAAGATGCGGTCGATGTTTGCATCGCATCCCCTTCAAGCCAATAGCCGTCAGACTCAATTTTGGTCAGGCGTTTAACAATCAATCCACCAGTTTCAGGATGCCGAGCCACAACTACATCCCCCACCACTGGTTCGCGACCGGCCATATAAACAATCAACTGCCCAGGCTTCAAAGTCGGCAACATCGAAGCCCCCTGCACTCGGGCTATCCGGAACTGCCAAAACTTCACCACGGCGGTAGTCTGCCGACCCTCAACTTCTGGAGGAAACATGCTCAAGATCCAAACAGTCTCTGCTCACTGCGATTTGCCTTGCGGTGTGTATGACCCAGCCCAAGCACTGATTGAAGCAAAGTCAGTTAAAGCTTGCATGGAAAAGCACAACGCATCTGATGATGCAGATTTCAAAGCTCGTTCAATCACCATCAAAGAAGAACGCAGCCACATGGTTAAAGAACACCTATGGGTTCTATGGACTGATTACTTCAAGCCAAACCACTTTGAAAAATACCCACAACTTCACGAACTTTTCAACACAGCAACCAAACTTGCTGGTGCAACCGGAACCAAGGGCACCAACGATGTTGCAAAAGCTGATGAACTAATCAAAAAGATCGAAGAAATCGACGCAATCTTCTGGGAAACCAAAAAGGCTTAACTTCCACTTAGAACTGGGTCAGGATTTTCCTGGCCCAGTTTTTTATGTTCAAGTGTCAGACCCAGGATTTAGAGTTCGCCTGCGGTCGCGAACTCTTTAGACAAAATTGGGGATATTTATTATGAACGGTATCGAGTACTACTCAAACGGCATAACGCTTTATGGCATAAGAGTTGATGGTGCCCATCCATTTAATCGTGTATGGAACGAACTAGAGCATGAATGGATTCCGGATAAAAACATGATGGTTAGTGGTGCACGCGCAGGTGTGCATATTGATATTGAACCAATCTCAGAAGAAGAAGCGATACGCCTTAAACCAGATGCTTTTAAGAAACCACATGGTGACTTCTAACAAAACTACTACCTTGATGGAGATTGGGACTAATGACCAAAGAAAAATCACCTAAATTAAAACTTTCAAGCAAATTTGCTGAAGCCTTTGAGTACGCAAATGGCTGGCACCTCGATAAGTCACGCAAATCCACAGAGATTGCGTACATCTGCCACCCATTAGGTGTCGCTTCCCTAGCAATAGAAGGTGGCGGAGACGAAAATGCCGCGATAGCTGCTCTATTGCACGATGTTGCTGAAGACCACGGTGGCGAAGATCGCCTCACTGAAATTCTCGAAAAATTCGGCCCGGATGTTGAACGAATCGTTCGCGCTTGCAGTGACTCTCTAACTGAAGACCCAGATGTTAAAGATGATTGGAAAGCTCGAAAAGAGGCTCACTTAGCCCATCTCCGTGAAATCAATAATGTGGATACTCTGATTGTTACTGCAGCAGACAAAACTCATAATGCACGCGCGATTGTGACCGACTTGCAAATCGAAGGTGCTGAAGTTTGGAAACGGTTTACAGTTGATGACCCGACAGAAATCATTTGGTACTACGAGTCAATGTACGAAATCTTAGAAGCTAAGAATGTGACTCCAAAACTTTTACATCCTCTTCGTACCGCAATCGATCAGATGATTCAGGGTTCACGATAAATTTCGTGAGTTCCAATTCGGCGCCAGACTAAAACTGGCTGACCTTTGATTTCTTCAATGTGAAAAGTTGCGCGACCTGCTGGGCGCGAATATGACCAAGTCATAGACATAACGCCATCTGACTGGCGCAAAATTTGGAATCTGTATTTTGCTGGCAGAGGTGATTTATTACCAAGATGATTTTCTAGATCATCCATAAATGTTTCAAAAATGATTTCAAACTGATTGGTGTATTCGGACTTTAGCTTTTTGTAATCTCGTTTGAATTTCTCTGTGAAATAGAACTGCATTAATTACTCAAAGACTTTAAGAACTCAAGCCCCTGCTTTTTGTTGAATGGTCCGTGTACATGATTGTTCTTGATATCTGCATCAGCTTCGCGTTCGCCGGCTTGCCACTCAGGAGTCCAGAACCACGCTTCATCCGCAGGGATTGCGAGTAGCGGTCGCAGCTCGATCACACCGTCTGCTCGTTCCACTACTTCAACCTGCGCACCTTTTTCGTCGAGGCGAAGTTTGCGGCGAAGTTTTGCCGGCAATGACACAACTCCCCTGCCTTGAAGTGAGATGCAGCCATGAAATACATCGGCTGGTTCACCTGAGGTGGGTTCGACAGATTTCTTTGCTTTTGCCATAAATGCAGTATTGCAGTATTTCTGCAATTATTCAAGAAACTAGAGTTCCGCCACAGAAAGCGAGCGCCATGTCCTTCTTAATCCGTGAAGCAACTCCTGAAGATGTACCGGCTATTCATCAATTAATTATTGAGTTGGCGATTTACGAAAAAGAACCAGATGCAGTCGAAGCGACGGAAGCTGACTTACATGCCGCACTGTTTACTGGCGACAAATCCAAGAGTGGCCAACCTGCATCATTTGCCCACGTTGCGACAGTTGATGGCGAAGTTGTTGGCATTGCGATTTGGTTCCTCAACTACTCCACCTGGCAAGGTGTCCACGGCATTTACCTCGAAGATCTGTTTGTGCTGCCAGAACATCGCGGTTCTGGAATTGGTAAAGCGTTGCTTAAGACTTTAGCCAAGCTGTGCGTTGAACGCGGGT
>JBDKLK010000096.1:0-4762 GCA_039795655.1 Actinomycetota bacterium | reverse complement strand
AAGGCGCTCTGGGCATTATTTTGAAGTTCACCGCAATCATTTGGGCAATCATGTTGACCCTTTTGGTGTTCGGTAAGAAGGCTGAAAAAGCAGCTTATGGAAGCGTCGAGGGTGTTCCTGGTGCTGCCGCACAAGTTTTGACCACATTGAAGGGTGGCTGGTTCACAACTCCTGCAGTTGAAATCAACAAGAACCAGGAAATCGTTCACCGCCTAGTTGGCCGTCCAGGCGTAATCCTCATCATTGAGGCGAAGCCAGGCAGCCCAATCGCGCAGGTTGCGAAGCAAAAAGCTGCTCGCTGGGTTGGCGAAACCCCAATTACTGAGATCTGGGTTGGCCGTGGCGAAGGACAAGTTCCTATGCCAAAACTCACCCGCCATGTGCGCAAACTGCCAAAAGTCCTGCGCCCAGCCGAAGTAACTGAACTGCGCCGCAAGCTCGATGCTGCTGCGGGTGGTTCACTGCCTATCCCTAAAGGCCCGATGCCAAAGGGAATGCGAGTTCCACGCCGTTAAGAGTTTGGGCCGTTAAGGGCTTAAAACTTAACAATCACGAAACAAATGGGATACCAAACGGCAACGCTTGAGTCCTAAGTTTCACCTATTCCGATCATCGGAACAAATCAGTCACTGGCGACCTTGGGTTAATAGCCCATGGTTACCCCTGCGAGGAAGATGGAGCCTCTATGTCAAGAGCAGCAATGTTCAAGAATGCAGCGGAAATCCTGAAGTTCATCAAGGACGAAAAAGTCGTTTTCATCGACGTTCGTTTTTGCGATCTTCCAGGTGTAATGCAGCACTTCAATGTGCCAGCAGCAGCATTCGATGAAAAATCATTTGAAGATGGATTTATGTTCGACGGATCTTCAATCCGTGGATTCCAATCAATCAATGAATCAGATATGAAACTAATTCCAGATGTTGCATCTGCATTCATCGATCCATTCCGTAAAGAAAAAACTTTGGTAATCAACTTCTCAGTTGTTGATCCATACACAAACGCTCCTTACAGCCGCGACCCACGTGGTGTAGCTGCAAAAGCAGAGGCGTACCTAAAGTCAACAGGTATCGCAGACACAGTTTTCTTTGGACCTGAAGCAGAGTTCTACATGTTCGATTCTGCTCGCTTCAAGACTGGACCAAACACTAGCCTTTACGAAGTAGATTCAATCGAAGGTGCTTGGAACACTGGCAATGAATATGAAGATGATGGATCTCGTAACCGTGGTTACAAGACTCGCTTCAAAGGTGGCTACTTCCCTGTTTCTCCAGTTGACCAATACGCAGACCTTCGCGACCAAATGGTTGTAAAACTTGGTGAAGTTGGACTTGAAGTTGAACGCTCTCACCACGAAGTTGGTACTGCTGGACAAATGGAAATCAACTACACATTCAACACTTTGTTGAATTCAGCTGATGAAGTTATGTTGTTCAAGTACGTAATCAAGAACACTGCATGGGAAGCTGGTAAAACAGTTACATTCATGCCAAAGCCACTATTCCAAGACAACGGTTCAGGCATGCACGCCCACCAGTCACTTTGGAAAGATGGCAAGCCATTGTTCTTCGACGAAGCCGGTTACGGCGGACTTTCTGATCTTGCACGTTGGTACATTGGCGGTCTTCTCCATCACGCGCCATCACTACTTGCCTTCACAAACCCGACTGTGAACTCATACCACCGTTTGGTTCCAGGATACGAAGCTCCAGTGAACTTGGTTTACTCAGCCCGTAACCGCTCTGCTTGCATCCGCATTCCAGTGACCGGAAGCAATCCAAAAGCAAAGCGCATCGAATTCCGCGTTCCAGATCCATCAGCTAACCCATACCTTGCATTCGCTGCAATGTTGATGGCTGGTCTAGATGGCATCAAGAACAAGATTGAACCACCACTTCCAGTGGACAAAGATCTTTACGAACTTCCACCAGAAGAAGCAGCAGCTATCCCACAGGTGCCAGGTTCACTCAGCGAAGTTCTAGATGCACTTGAAGCTGATCACGACTACTTGCTTGCAGGTGGCGTTTTCACTCCAGACTTGATTGAGACTTGGGTTGAATACAAGCGCAAGAGCGAAGTTGATTACGTTCGCTTGCGTCCACATCCAGCAGAGTTCGAGCTTTACTACGACATCTAAGCCTCCCCGCTTAAGAATCGAAAACACCCGTCAGGAAACTGGCGGGTGTTTTGTTTATATTAGTTAACTGCTTGCAAAATCAAGCATTTTTACTCTCAAATGCCACGATTGCTAACCTACGGAAGCGTAGGTTTCTCAGGTACTATCCCGCTCATGAATTTCGCCTCGACTGACCAATTGGTGTCCCCAATTAGTGGTCGCACCCCTCGAATCATTCAAGGTGGAATGGGGGTTGCAGTTAGTTCTTACGAACTCGCAAAAGCTGTAGCCCTTACTGGCGAGATGGGAGTTGTTTCAGGAACTGCTCTTGATGTTGTGCTTGCACGTCGTTTACAAAACGGCGATCCAAATGGAGATATTCGCCGCGCACTTGCTGCTTTTCCTGATCAGGAAATGGCACAAAATATTTTCAAAACTTTTTATCGTGAAAATGGTCGCGCAGATAAACCAACCTATCGCCCAGCAACAAAACTTTCTTTGAAGCCTGCTCAAAAGACTTGGGAATTACTTGTTGTTTCTGCATTCGTAGAAGTTTGGCTTGCGAAAGAAAATCACAACGGCCTGGTTGGTATTAACCTTCTTGAAAAAATTCAACTTTCAACTCTTGGCACTCTTTATGGCGCGATGCTTGCAAATGTTGATGCAGTTTTGATGGGTGCTGGTATTCCTTCAGAAATTCCAGGAGTTCTAAACAAGTTCCAAAACAACGAAACAGCTTCCCTTGACATCACTGTTGCAGGTTCAAGCATTAATTATGAAATGACTTTTGACCCAGCAACACTTGGTCCGATTCTTCCCGCACCTTTGAAGCGCCCTTTCTTCATTGCGATTATCACCACTCACGTTCTTGCAATGCACTTGGCGAAAAATCCAAACACCAAACCAGATGGTTTTGTAGTTGAACGCCCAGATGCAGGTGGACACAACGCTCCACCTCGCGGAAAAGTCGAATACAACGACGAAGGTGAACCAATCTACGGTCCGCGCGACGATGTTGATTACGAAAAACTTATTTCTGTTGGCCTTCCGTTTTGGATGGCCGGAGGCTATTCCCTGCCAGAAAAAATGGTTGAAGCTCGCGACCTTGGTGCTTGTGGTGTGCAAATCGGTTCACTGTTCGCTGCTTCGAATGAATCTGGGATTCTTCGTGAACTCAAAGATGAGTTACTTGCAGATTTGGCAGACACTGAATTCAAAGTTAAGACCGATGCTCAAGCATCACCTACTGGTTTCCCATTCAAAGTGGCAGCCGTAGAGAACACAATCGCCAACCAAGATGTTTATGAAGCTCGTCCACGCCTTTGCGATCTAGGTTACCTGCGCGAACCATTTGAACGCGAACCAAACACGCTCGGATACAGGTGTGCCGCGGAGCCTGTAGATGCATTCCTGGACAAAGGTGGAGATCTACAAGAAACAGTTGGTCGCAAATGCCTTTGCAATGGATTGCTTTCAACAGTTGGTATGGGTCAGATTCGCCCAGATGGTTATACCGAGCCAGTGCTTGTGACTTTTGGTAGCGACCTAACAGGTCCGCGTGAACTCATCAAGATTCATCCAAAAGGTTGGTCAGTTCAAAACGTTGTTGATTTCCTAAATTCAAAAATTAATTAGAACTAATCACTATTCAAGTGCGCTAAAGCTGCCGCAATAACTTGGGCTACTCCACCGTTGTCATTTGATGGCACTATTAAATCTGCCACATCATGAACGTGCGGATGCGCATTTTCAACCGCGAAAGAGAAGCCAGCCCAACCAAGCATCTCAATGTCGTTAAACAAATCACCTACTGCAAATACGTCAGTTTGTGAGATTCCATGCATCGAAGCGATTTCGGCGACTCCGGTTGCTTTTGAGATACCTTTGTTGCAAATATCTACGAAAGTTTTTTCGGAATGAATTCGTACACAAGTAACTTCAGGCAAGAAATCTCTGATTTCTTTGAACGCAACATCGGTTATGCCATCACGATCGACAAAGACGCTTAGTTTGATGACACCTGGTTCAGAAATCTCGTCCATGATGTCGTCAACTATTCGAGCACCGTCAAGCGCCCAAGCCCAAGGAGCTTCAAACCCGTTCTCCGCCACAATTTTGTAGTTAGTGCTGATAGGTCCAACTTGAACTCGGTCAAGTAAGAACTTAACTCCAGGATATTGGTTACGAAGTTTGGAAATTACCGAATTAAGAGTTTCGGTGGGAATTGCGTGAGTTTTAAGTACTGTTTCATTCCGCAAATCAACTAATGAACTTCCATCATTACAGACTGCAAACCAGCGATGACCCACCATCTCAGCGATTGGCAAAATATCGATTGGGGAACGGCCGGTAGCAAATACAACTGGAATATCTGCAGCAATTGCTTCGTGAACTGCTGCAACAGCATCTGGATGCGGAGCTTGGGAACCAGTGGTTAATAAAGTTCCATCTAAGTCAGTCGCAATCAGAGGTTTCGGCACGGCGGGAGTGTGCCATAGCCTTGGGACATGAATTCGACCGGCATTTCTGGGTCACTTATTCACCCAGATATTCAGTATCTTGATTCATTTCGCGCATTAATAACTGACCAATCAGTTAATGGCAGACGCCGAATTTCTGACCCCGATTTCGATGTTTCTGATGCAGAAC
>JBDKLK010000095.1:0-4764 GCA_039795655.1 Actinomycetota bacterium | reverse complement strand
TTTTTGCGATACGCGACCAGCAACAATCATCAAGTCAGCTTGACGTGGTGAACCACGGAAAACTTCCATACCGAAACGTGCAAGGTCATAACGACCTGCACCTGTTGCCATCATTTCGATTGCACAACATGCCAAACCAAAAGATGCTGGCCACAAAGATCCTTTGCGTGCATAACCAGCCGCAAACTCAACTGTTGTTAACAGCACACCACTTGGAAGTTTTTCTTCGAGACCCATAAATTTCCTAGTCCCACTCGAGTCCACCGCGACGCCAAACATATGCGTACACGACTAGAACAGTTGCAATGAATAAAAACATTTCGAACAAACCAAAAATCCCTAGTGAGTCAAAAGAGACTGCCCAGGGATAAAGGAAAACAATTTCGATATCAAAAACGATAAAGAGCATTGCGGTTAAGTAATACTTAACTGGAAAGCGGCCACCACCCATTGGTTGTGGTGTTGGTTCAATACCGCATTCATACGCATCGACTCGAGCGCGGTTGTACCGTTTTGGGCCAGTAATTGTGGCAATTACGACCGAGAAAACTGCGAATCCGCCGGCTAGAAGTCCGAGTGCGAGAATTGGGATGGCGACGTTATTCACGTTTGGAGCCGTCCTCCTTCACCCAATTTTGGGCCGCTCAGATGTTTCAAAATCCGTCCGAAGTCTAGTGTTAACGCGAGTGCAGCTGCGCAGGGAGTTAGCCCTGAAAATAGAGTGACACAGCACACAAAAAGATGATTTATTTTGAAGGTTTGATCGCGCTATGAACTGCAACGATTCCGCCAGTCAGATTCCGCCAAGTGACCTTGCCCCAACCAGTTTTTCCAATGATTTCAGCCAAAGGTAATTGAGCCGGCCAAGAGGCGATGGATTCGGCTAGGTATTCGTAGGCGGCAGGATTTGAAGAGGTTTTGCGGGCGATCTTTGGCAGTGCCTTCATCAGATATTCGAGGTAAATCTTGCGAAATAGGCTGAAAGTTGGCTGGCTGAACTCACAAATCACCAGTTTTCCGCCTGGTTTGGTCACCCGAAGCAGCTCTTGAAGGCCGCGCTCGGTGTCATGCAAGTTCCTCAGACCGAAGGAAATGGTCACCGTATCGAAAGTGTTGTCCGCAAAAGGCAGGTTAAGCCCGTCCCCTTGCACAAATGGCAGGTGCGGAAGGCGTTTTTTGCCCACTTGGAGCATTCCGAGGGAGAAATCACAAGGAATTACCACTGCCCCGCGGCGGTGAATTGGCTCGGAAGAGGTGCCAGTTCCAGCGGCTAGGTCTAGAACCACATCCCCAGCAGCTGGGTTAATTGCATTCAAAACTGCTTTTCGCCAGATTCGAGTTTGCCCCAGAGCCAGCAGGTCATTCACTAAGTCGTACCGCTTTGCGACTGTGTCGAACATTTTTGCCACATCAAATGGCACTTTGTCGAGGTTGGCGCGAGTTGGATCTGAGTTAGTCACTCGCTAATTGTCTAACTAGATGGGACTAAAGACCAAAGTGCATCATCTAAATGTGCGTTTAACCTTCACCCATGGTTTTCACAGGTGGTCAAACTGGTGACGCAGTTAGCTCAATTGCCAGCGATGTAATTGCACCTGCCGCAACACCAACTTTGATTGCACATACAACTTTGTTACCGAGCAATCATCCATATTCACAAGCAGATTTACTTTCATTAGTTCCAACAAATGGTGCACTCGCCTGGGTGCGCGATGGCGAAGGACTAATCGGCTGGGGAGAAAGCGCGCGACTTGTAGTTCGCGGTCGTGAAAGATTTTCTCGCGCCCAACGTTGGTGGACAGACGTAATTCGTCACGCAACAATCAATGACGAAGTGCAAATTCCTGGCAGTGGAATTGTTTCTTTTGCATCATTTGCATTTGAACCAGGGCGTTCTGTGGTTGTGATTCCACATATCGTTGTTGGAAGAAGCGGTGAAAAAACTTGGGTAACTGCAATCACTGATGCAAATGAACCTGTAGAGAATCCATTAATGCTTTTGACTCCGCGTGAAGATTTTGCACCAATGGGTGAAATCACTTGGGAAGAAGGCACGCAACCTGTCGCAAAATGGCAACGTGCAATTTCTGAAGTAGTCGAAAAAATAAATCGCGGCGAGGTAGACAAAGTTGTTTTGGCTCGCGACGTTGTCGCACGTTCAACCGAACCAATTGATATCCGCAATCTTTTGACACGGTTGAGCACTTCTTACAGTGAATGCTGGGCATTCGCCGTCGATGGACTTGTTGGCGCAACTCCGGAAATGCTGGTTAAACGTCGTGGAGATCGAGTTACATCACGTGTACTTGCTGGAACAGTTCGACGCGGTGAAGATAAAAACCAAGATGCGAATCTTGCAGAAGCTTTGCTGGCATCAGACAAAGATCAAGAAGAGCATGAATACGCTGTTTCAAGCGTCGCACAAGCATTAGCAAATCACTGCACAAACCTTGATGTGCCAGAAGAACCACGTCTGTTGCGTCTACCAAACGTTCAACATCTTGCAACTGACATCACAGGTTTACTAGCAGACGAAATTCCAGTTTTAACTTTGGCTGCTTCATTGCATCCAACAGCTGCGGTTTGCGGAACACCAACTGAACGTGCTGCAAACATCATTCGCGCTGTTGAAGGTATGGAACGCGATCGCTACGCGGGGCCAGTCGGCTGGATGGATGCAAAAGGTGACGGCGAATTCGGTATTGCATTGCGTTGTGGCGAAATTGATTCGGATGATCCACGCAAAATCCGTTTGTTTGCTGGATGCGGAATCGTTGCTGGTTCTGATCCAACAAGCGAACTCGCAGAATCTGCCGCAAAATTAAAACCAATGCGTCACGCACTTGGTTGCGACTGATTATTAAAGATTAACCACAATTACTTGAGCGTCGGAATTGAACGCGGTCTCAAACTCATCAAGGTTTGATACATCTTTTGCCTTCCAACCAAATGAATCCGCAATTGCTGCAATGTTTTGGTTGTGAACTGTTGAGAAAACTCGAGGAAACACTTCTTTGAATGCTGGCGCACCTTGTTCTAGAGTTTCAAAGATTCTTCCACCGCGATTATTGATTACAACAATGCGCAGGTTTGGTCTTAATTCGAGTTCAGGTAATGCGAGACTTGAAACATCGTGTAAGAACGCGACATCTCCAATGATCAAGTAGGAGTTCTCGCCACCATGAACCAGCGAAGCTCCGCTTGCACTCGCAATCAATCCGTCAATGCCATTTGTGCCGCGATTCACCAAAACCATCGGTGCGTTATTGCGCGGAGTGAAGACATCATCCGCACATCGGATTGAAAGAGAAGGTGCTAACCAAATCAAATCCTTGTTGGATGATTTCTCATAAAGAGCTTGAATCACTCCTGCTTGGGTGTACTCCACTTTGGTTTCGTATTTCTTGTCTTCGTCTTTCCAACTTTGCAACCAGTCAGCAGGGGCAGCATCCACTCCAATTGGAAGCGGCATTACCGCAACGTGATGGGCAGCAGTCTCGAAAGGATCTGCATCAAGTGGGTATCTACCGATTGCGATGTGGGCTTTTGCATTTCGAACGAAACTATTTACTTTTCGGCTCAAACCAAAGCGACCAGCAGTAAAAACAATGTCTGGTTGATTCGCATTTACAAACTCTTCATCACCAAGAATTTTTGCGTAGTGTGCAATCGCAACATCCTCGTGACGTGCGAAGCTGCCTGGTTCAGCAAATACTGGCCATTGCAGCAAGTTAGCCAAAGCAACTGCAGTAGCAGCGCTGTTTGGATCACTAATGATGATCAAACCTTTTGGATTTGAATTTGTGATTCCCATTTCACTTGCGATTTCACCAACAGTTAGTTTTTCGGGTTCTGGCCCAACAGGAAGTACGCCCGTTTCTAGATTTTCCAGCCAATCAGTTTCGAGTTTTTCGCCAACAAGTGGTTCTGAAAACGGAACGTTGAGGTGAACTGGCCCAGCCGAAATAAATTCTTCACCTAGCGAACAAGAAATTGCGCCAGCGACTACAAGTTCGAGATAAGTATCGTCTTTGGATGAATCAACATCCCATTCTCCACGTACAGCGTTTGCATAAAGCCCAGGTTGCTCAATTGTTTGGTTTGCACCAAGACCGCGAACTTCCGCAGGCCGATCTGCTGTAATCAAAATTAGTGGCACACCGGATTCGTGGGCTTCAAATGCAGCAGCTTGAAAATGTGTAGCAGCAGTGCCACTTGTACAAAGCACTGCAACTGGCTTATTCAGTCTACGAGCCATACCTAGGGCGGTGAAGGCTGCGGTACGTTCATCGAAACGAACATAAACATTGATAAATTCTTTTGCTTGCGACAAAGCAATGGATAGCGGAGCATTTCGTGAACCCGGTGCAATCACTACATGCTGAACGCCGTGTTTGATTAACGATTTCACTATCACTTGCGCTTGATGGGTGGATGTCACAATGCGGTCTGTCACAGTGCCTCCATCATCTCGTAACAATCAGTAAGTCGCTTCAACAAAAACTCTCTTAAATTCTCATCAACTCGACTTTGCGCTAACTCTAGTTTTTCCAGATCTGGCTCGATAGTTTGGACTTTGATTTTTCCTTGCACTGGCAGGACTGTTTCGCACAAATCATCCGCCAACAAATTGCCAGTACCAAATCCGCACGCGCCATAAAGGTCTTCGATATTTGCTGCCAAAAAGAGTCCAGCGGTTAAGCCAATCGAAGTATCCATCGATCCAGAAACAACAATTGGCATACCAGTTAGCTTTGCAGCTAC
>JBDKLK010000094.1:0-4783 GCA_039795655.1 Actinomycetota bacterium | reverse complement strand
ACGAAAACGCACACATATACGTTGGCGATCACCCTGGAGACGTTTTAGCTGCACGCGCAGCAGGAGCAGTCTCAGTTGTTGTGATTTCTGAGGCTTCAAATGAAGAAATTCTCCGAGCGGCACAACCTGATGTGGTCATGCACAGTCTCGAAGAATTTCCTACATGGATTCATAATTTTCAAACGCCAACGCAAGCGCGGCATCATTAATCATTAAACGTCAAGATCCTCAGCGGTTGCGCGCAAGATTGAAGCAATCTTTGATGCTTGGTTATCTGCAGGGAAGCGCCCAGCTTTTAGTTCTCCAGCAACTTTGTCGAGCAAGACGATTACGTCTTCAAGTTGAATTGCCAAAGTTTCGGCTGCTTTGCGATTCCCTTTAACAACAGATGGCCGCGGGTCCAAAATTCGAAGAGACAGTGCTTGTGGGCCACGTTTTCCATCGGCAATTCCAAACTCAACCTTTTGGCCAGGCTTCAATGAAGCCACACCTTCTGGAAGGGCTGATGCGTGTACGAACACGTCGCCACCCTCATCATCCGCGATGAATCCGAAACCTTGTTCTACTTTGAACCATTTAACTTTGCCGGTAGGCATGGCGCCCTCCTGGAATTCGCCCCACTGTGGGGTGCTGCACTGTGCAGATAGGTAAAGGGTAGCGGGCAAACCTGAAACTCATAAATTGAATTTGCCCCTGTGAGCACAGGTAGGCTTTAACTATGAACCCAGATCGCATTCTCAAGGTCGGCACAGCGCTCACAGCGTTGGGCATGGTTCTCAGCCTTATCGCAATGAGTCCATTCGTAATCGGTGGCCACCTAGCTTCTATTTGGTGGTTTTTGGCCATGATCACTGGAGTGGGACTCGTATCAATTCTTGTCGGAATCCGAGCTGCCAGTCGGGCGCGAACTCGCGCTGTAAAAGCAGCCCAACTTTAAAAGGAACTTAAGAAATGTCAGATGTAATTCAAATTGCACGCAATGCAATTCTTGAAATCGCACCGAGTGATGAACTCGGTGAAAAAAACCACGAGTATGAAATCGATGGATTCAAAGTAATCGAGTTTGCATCAACACATCCAGGATATGTTGGCTGGCACTGGTCAGTGAGCATTTCCAAAGATGCAAACACTGTAAACGAAGTTTGGCTTGAGCCAGGAGATGCAGCACTTGTTGCAAAAGCGTGGGTTCCTTGGTCAGAACGAGTTCAGCCTGGCGATCTTTCTCCTGGCGATTTGATTGCTACACCAAAAGATGATCCGCGATTAACACCGGGTTACTTGAGCGTTGAAGAAATTGAATTAGCAGAACCGCTAACTCCAACTGCTTGGTCTGTTGGACTGGGGCGCGAAAGAGTTTTGTCACCACTTGGTGTTGATGATGCAGTTGATCGTTGGCGTGAAGGTGAAAACGGTCCGCGTGCAGCGATTGCACGTTATGCAGATTTGCCTTGTTCAACTTGTGGCTGGTTGATCACAATTGGTGGAAGTCTTGGTCAAGCATTTGGTGTTTGCGCCAATGCAATTTCGCCATCTGATGGTCGAATTGTTTCAATGGACCACGGCTGTGGTGCAAATTCACAAACTGTTGTTGAAACACAGAGCACACCTGTTGCAGAACTTGTGATTGATGAACTTGCGGTTGATGAATATGACTTTAGATCTGGTGATTTGCCAGAAGTTGAATCAGCTGAAATCAAGGATGAGCCAGAAGAAGTTACTTCGGAAATCGGCCCTGACACTCAAGACTCAGTTTCAGAGGTAGAAGATCAGTAGACTTTTTTTGTATATATGGGCTAGCATTTAGAGCCTTAGGGGGACCATATGAAAATAAGGCTTGCACTCATTTCAATTTTTTCAATGTTACTGATTTCAGCATGCGGACCGAGTAATACTTCTAGTTCAAAAGAGCAATATTCATGCACTAATCCAACAATCTCTAACGTTGAAATTGAATCTAGTCCAGAGATCATTACTGAAATTTCACAAGTTAATCCAGATTCGAATGGTGAAAGATTCTTGAAGCGGATCTCGCATGAAAACTATTCAAGCTACGCACCTTTTACAATCAAAATCAGTAATGGGAGCAATGTAAGAATTTTGACAAAGAAAATCCAAAAGGCAATCAAGGCTCAAATGCGAAATGAAACTGGTGTGAAGTTACTTAACATTTCAAAGGTCGATCCGAATTGGGCTGAAAATACTTACATCAATAACGTTTGGAATCTCAAGCCAGACGATCAGGTTTTTGTGTGGCGACAACTTGAGGAATACGTAAGTTTTGCTGAACTTAATTGCGACGAGCTAGCTAAGCCAAGATTCTTGTCAATTTATATTTTGAAAACCCATAACCTAAGTGGAATTTATGATTGCAAGGCAAAACTAGATGAAACCACAGCTACAAAAACTCAGGTTGCTAAACTCTGCGAAGACAGTTAATTCCGAACTACTTCGGAAATCGACCCTGAACTTCAAGACCCAACTTTCGCGCCCGACGAGCCAGATGAAGTTGACCAATAATTCCTAATACGGTTCCAGCTAAGGCTGTGTAATGCAGCCCGTCAGGGGAGTCTGGATAAACGGCTGATCCGACCAAAATTAAGGCCCAAACCGCGGTTCCAATTCGAGCCGCGCCTATGCCTGTTGTCTCAAGTGCTGGCACAGGTTTGAGGCTCTTCTTAGGTTTTACAGGCATGTAACAAGCCTAAAGCCTGTCCTACCTTTGAGTACCTTCACGTATGTTCTAGTGTCCGCCTATTCCCGCTTCCAAAGGGCGGGCAACCTGTCCATACAGGCATCTTCCCCGAACTACCTAAACATCTCTAGGGAGAAATACATATGGCATCCGGTTTGGATACTTACTTCCAGATTTCAGCTCGAGGATCCGACCTTGGTCGCGAAATCCGTGGTGGTCTGGTCACTTTCCTAACGATGGCTTACATCGTTGTTCTAAACCCACTTATCTTGGGATTCACTCCAGACGTAAACGGCGAATTCTTGGGCGGTCCTACTGCTCCAAACTTGCCAGCTATCGCTGCAGGTACTGCACTTGTTGCAGGACTACTAACCATCTTGATGGGTGTAGTTGCTCGATTCCCACTTGCTCTTGCAACTGGTCTTGGCCTAAACGCATTCGTTGCTTCAATTGCAGCTCACTACATGTCTTGGTCACAAGTTATGGGTCTTGTTGTTCTTGAAGGTTTGATCATTACCGTTTTGGTTTTGACTGGCTTCCGCGTTGCAGTTTTCAAAGCTGTTCCAACTCAACTAAAGACCGCTATCTCTGTTGGTATCGGTTTGTTCATCACATTGATCGGTTTGGTTGATGCTGGTTTCGTACGTCGTACAGGTGCTGGCCCAGTTCCAGTAACACTTGGTAACAACGGAACACTTGTTGGTTGGCCGGTAGTTGTGTTCGTTGTTGGTCTATTAACTATCGCTTACCTTTACGCACGTAAAGTTAAAGGCGCAATTTTGATCGGTGTTATCGGCGCAACAATTTTGGCAGTTATCGTTGAATCAGTTGCAAAGATTGGTCCAAACTTCACAGCAGGCGATCCACCAATCATCAACCCAGCCGGTTGGGGATTGAATGTTCCTAAACTTCCAGAAACCATTGTGGCTACTCCTTCATTTGGAACTCTTGGTCACTTTGATTTGTTTGGTGGATTCGGAATCGCTGCAGGTGCTTTGACTGCAGTGCTTTTGGTGTTCACACTTTTGATCACTGACTTCTTCGACACAATGGGAACAATGACTGCTATTGGTGCAGAAGCTGGCCTACTTGATGGTGAAGGCAATGTGCCAAATGCAGACAAGGTTTTGCTAGTTGACTCAATCGCAGCTATCGCTGGTGGTGCTGCCGGTGTTTCATCAAACACTTCATACATTGAATCAGCTTCTGGTGTTGGTGAAGGTGCGCGAACAGGTTTGGCATCAGTTGTTACTGGTATCGCATTCTTGTTCACCATCTTCTTGTCACCACTTGTAGCAATGGTTCCTTACGAAGCAGCAACTCCTGCTTTGATCGTTGTTGGTTTCTTGATGATGACTCAGGTTAAGGACATCGACTGGAGCGATATCACTATCGCACTTCCAGCATTCTTGACCATCGTCTTGATGCCATTCACCTACTCAATCGCAGTAGGTATTGGTGCAGGTTTCGTGACCCACGTAGTCCTAAAGGCTGCAACCGGTCGCGCGAAGGAAGTACACGCATTGCTATGGCTAGTAGCTGCTGCATTCGTTGTCTTCTTTGCAACCGATCCAATCACCCAATTGCTTGGGTAATTAATTAAAAGTAAAACTGCCTGCAGATGATTCTGCAGGCAGTTTTCTTATATGTAAGAATGGTGTTATGACTCCGAAGTTTCGTCGCGTTGTAACACTGCTAGTTTTGTTTGGAATGTTTGCTGCGATTGTAATTTCGCAGATCCCACTTTCTAACTGATTACTTTTTGCTTTCAAGTGGGTGGATGTAAAGCATTACGAGTCCCACAAGTAAAACTGCTGGCACTAACAGAAATGCATTCTTAAGCCCAACTGATTGACTTATTGCGCCGAGAGCCACCGGCAACACAATTCCAGATCCACCAGTTGCATAAGCGGCTACGGCGCTGGCTTTGTCCGGATTGTTGAATCCAGCTTGGATAGCTCTTCCAATTGCGAGTGGCCAGTGCATTCCAAGACCAAGTCCACAAATTCCCAGCGCAACCAACATAACTACACCGCTCGATGACATCCAGAAGAGCCAAAAAACAACTAGCGGAATTGCGAAGGCAATTTT
>JBDKLK010000093.1:0-4802 GCA_039795655.1 Actinomycetota bacterium | reverse complement strand
GCACATGAAGTTGGTCATTACAAGCGCAAACACACTTTTGTGATGTTTATTTCTAGCATCTTTCAAACTTTAGGAATTACAGCTTTGCTTGGCTGGATGCTTAACTATCCAGAGGTTTCACTCGCCTTAGGAGCAGACCAGGCAAGTTTCCATGTAGCCACTGTGACGTTCTTCCTTTTGTTCTCACCTATCTCTATGGTGCTTGGGCTAGCAAATATGGCAATTTCACGTCGCAATGAGTTTGATGCTGATGAATTCTCAACCAGCACCTATCCAAAGGGTGTTTTAGGTTCAGCACTAGGAAAAATCAGCACTGATGCACTAGCAAACCTGAATCCACATCCAGCGTACGTGAAAGTGCATTACACACATCCACCAGTGATAGAGCGTTTGAAGGCGCTTAATTCTTCAAAATAGTTTGCAGTGCTTTCCGAAATTCTTTTTCACTGATAGCACCAATTACTTTGGCAGCGATTCTGTGTTCTGTGTCGAGGATAAAAGTGGTCGGTAACCCTGCAATCGGCTGGATTGGTGTCAGTTCAGCCAAATACTCGTCACCATTGCCGATTTGGTATTCGATTTCATACTGATCCGCAAAAGACAATGCGTCGTCTGCAGTGTCGTCACTCGTAAGTCCGATGAATTGAACTTGTGGAAACTCTTTCGCTAAGTTAACTAACAATGGAGTTTCTTGTTGGCATGGTCCACACCACGATGCCCAAAAGTTCAAAACTACGATTTTGTTTTCTTCAAACTTTATTGGTTCGTCTGAATAAGAAGCGGCATTCAATAGAGGTACAGTTTTTCTAGAGCTTTCTGCAATAATTTTTACTTTTGCGCCATCGATAGATATTGCACTTGAATTATCACCAACAAAAGTGAATGTGACGGCACCAGCAATAAATGCCAACACCATCGCAATCAAAGTGTTTTTGAAGCCGAGAATAGGTTTGCGCACGTTATCCAATTTCGTATCCTGAAATTTCTTTTAGCGCTGAATAAACCGACTTGAGCGTCCAAGCCCCTTCGCCTGGATCATTTAACGAATCAAGTCCGTGTTCAGAAAGGTAGTTCATCAAAGCAGTTGGCACATAATCTTTTGAAGCCGCTGGAAAACCAGTATTTAGCCAGCGCCATTTTGAAGATGGATCAATCAAAATCACTACGGGTGCATCAATCATTCGATAAGTGTTTGGTTTTCCAGTTTGCCAATCAGCTGGTTCATTCTTTTGGTCTGCTTTCGAAACTGGTTCAGCTTCAGGAATCACCCCGAAGAATTTCCAAAACTTGACCAACTCATCCTGTGATGCTGTTGCCATAACCCATGATTTTTCACCATAGAGTTTTTGGTAAGCATCGATTCGGTTTACGGTATCTCGATCCCCATCTACCGAAACTTCAAGCACAGTAATTTTTTCAGATAATCCAGCAGCTGAAATCTCGTTTGAAATCTGTTTCATATTCGCTGATGTCATGGGGCAAACGTGTGAACAAGATGTATAGAAGTTCGCGAGAACCACAATCCGTCCTTGCAAATCTTTCAGTGTGAAAGTTTTACCGTTGCTATCTTGCAAATCAATATTCTGAACAGACTTTGAGATCTTCGAATGCAAAAAAGTTCCACCGTCAGGTGCAGGACTTGCTTGTGTGAAATTCGAGTCATCAATGGTGGCTGAATGGCTCGCATGGTCATCCGTAGAAGCGCATCCTGATAGCAGTAAGCCCAGGAGGGCCAAAATGGCGATTTTGCGCATGAGTTAAGCGTAAAACAAGAGGGGATGGAGCACGCAGGCAAGGTATTTTGACCAAAAATCGAGAGGTAAAATCGCCCCTATGGAACTCCAAAAAGTCATTCTCTACTACGGCTTCACTCCGCTTTCTGACCCAGAGGCAGTGCGCCTCTGGCAGCGTCAATTGTGTGAAAGCCTGGGCTTAACTGGACGAATTCTGATTTCTAAGCACGGCATTAATGGCACTTTAGGTGGATCAATTTCCAACCTAAAGAAGTATGTCAAAGCTACTAAGCAATACACAGGTTTCAACAAAATCGATTTCAAATGGTCAGACGGAACCGGCCAAGAGTTTCCAAAACTTCGCATTCGCGTTCGCAAAGAAATCGTTACATTCGGAGCACCTGAAGAACTTATTGTCGATCAACAAGGAGTTGTGGGTGGCGGAGTTCACTTACGACCTGAAGAAGTTAACAAGCTCGTCGAAGAACGTGGCGATGATGTTTTCTTCTTCGATGGTCGCAATGCATTCGAAGCCAAAATTGGTAAGTTCAAGAATGCAATTGTTCCTGATGTCGAAACTACCCGTGACTTTGTGGAAGAACTTGAGAGCGGCAAATACGACCACATGAAAGATAAGCCAATCGTTACTTACTGCACAGGTGGAATTCGTTGCGAAATTCTTTCCGCTGTAATGATCAATCGCGGTTTCAAAGAGGTTTACCAAATTAAAGGTGGCATCGTTCGCTACGGTGAAAAATTTGGTAACGATGGACTTTGGGAAGGTTCACTTTACGTATTTGATTCCCGCATGAATATGGATTTTGCAGAAGGTGCAAAAGTTATTGGTGAATGCGAAAAATGTGGCGGACCAACAAAAGAGTTCTACAACGTAATCACACCGACAACACAAAGAATTCTGGCGTTGTTGTGCGATGACTGTTCACGAGATGGACTCGCAAACGGTACGTTGGAACAGCCGCTCACCCATCTCGCCAATACTGTAGGCTAACAAAAACAAACTAAATCAAAGGCGCGTCGGGAAGTCTGGTCGACACTATTAGAGGAGTGTCGATGTACCGCAAGTGGCTGGTTTCTGTTCTGCGCGATGAAACCAAATCTGCATTTGTCCTTTTCTTTGTTTCAACAGCAACAATCCTTTGGGTTTTATCTCCGTTCGCTGATTCACTCTTTAATTTCGCAGAAACACCAATCTCAATTGCGTTCATTGACTCAGACCTTCGAACCATTGCTAGCGAATATTTGTTAGCAATCTTCTTTTTGATTGCAGGTATCGAATTACGTCACGAACTTACTTCAGGAAGTTTGGATTCATTCAAGAAAGCAGCCACTCCTGCGTTCGCTGCCATCGGTGGGATGGTTTTCCCAGCATTAATCTTCATCGCAACTAGTGATCAAGATGCAGCTTGGGGAGTCCCAATGGCTACGGATCTTCCATTCGCACTTGGCGTTATTGCGATATTCGGCAAAAGACTTTCACTAGAAGTTAGAGCCTTTTTGCTCGCATTAGCGATTGTTGATGATGCTCTCTCAGTCTTAGTAATTACTTTTGCATTCGGTCACGCCAGCATTCATCCAACATTCATCGCTGTGATTATCGGTCTTGCAATTCCATCTAAAAATGGCTTGGGTGAAAAGATTCGAGAAAAACTTCAGCCGGTTTCATCTGGAGTTGCTCTGCCACTCTTTGCAATAACGGCGTTGGCTGTTCCTGTAACTTTTGCGGACTTCTTTAGCGGCCAAACATTTGCTGTTGCTTCGGCACGATTAATCGGAAAACCAGTTGGGGTATTAGTTGGCGCACTTATTGCGATTTACGTATTCAAAGCCATATCTAGCATTTCCCGAAAAGAGATATTGATTGTTGGATGTGTAGCAAGTATCGGTTTCTCTGTTTCATTGCTTTTCGCGAACCTAAGCGGTCTCAGCCAAGTTCAGTTAATTGCTATCACAGCAGCAATCATTGCGGCCATTCCCCTTTGTGCTGGTCTAGGCGCTTTCGCTGCTTCTATGCCAAAAGGCCCTTCCAAATAGTCGTTTTCGGTTCTATTTTGTGCTCATGAACATCGAACAACTAAACCGAATGCAAACTGGAATTGGCTTTGTTGCTGCCCTGGATCAAAGTGGTGGCAGCACTCCTAAGGCTTTAAAACTTTACGGAATCGAGGAGTCTGAGTACTCGGGCGATGAGCAGATGTTTAACTTGATTCATGAAATGCGTACGCGCATCATAAAAAGTCCAGCGTTTACATCTGACCGCATTCTGGCGGCAATTCTTTTCGAGATGACAATGAATCGAACAATCGATGGAATGGGTGCAGCAGAATTTCTTTGGCAGAAAAAAGGAATCGTTCCAATTCTTAAAGTTGATAACGGACTTGAAGGTGAAACTGATGGCGTGCAATTGATGAAGCCACTACCTGAATTAGCCGCTCGTTTGGCCTCCGCAAATTCTCACGGAGTTTTTGGCACGAAAATGCGCTCAGTTATTAAGTGTGCAAATCCAGTAGGAATTTCTAAGACCGTTGCTCAACAATTCGAAATCGCCAAACAGATTTTGGCAGCAGACTTAATTCCTATCATTGAGCCAGAAGTGGATATCAAAGCTGCTGATAAAGCCGACTGCGAAGTTTTGCTGAAATCCGAGTTACTTAAGCATTTAGATTCATTACCTTCAGATCAAAAGGTAATGCTCAAACTTACGATTCCTACAACTCCAAACTTTTACGAAGAATTAGTAAATCATCCAAAGATTCTGCGCCTAGTTGCGTTATCTGGTGGATACACGCGCGAAGACGCAAACGCTGCACTAGCCAAGAACAACGGACTTATTGCCAGTTTTTCCCGTGCCCTTACCGAAGGGTTAAGTGTCAAACAGTCTGAGGAAGGGTTTGATAAAGCTTTAGATGCTTCTATTCAAAGCATTTTTGAAGCATCGACAAAGAAGGATTAAGCGCTCTCTCGAATCACAAGTTCTGTAGGAAGAATTATTGGTTGTGGCTTCTCGCCGTTGATAACACTAATCATAAGGTTCGCAACAGTTTCACCTAA
>JBDKLK010000092.1:0-4871 GCA_039795655.1 Actinomycetota bacterium | reverse complement strand
TGGTCGAGTCGACCAATTACAGGCGCCGAAGATGTGCGAAAAGCGGCAATGGAGATTGCAGCAACTTTATGAGTGCAAAACTAATTGTTGTCTCTGGACCAAGCGGAGTTGGAAAATCATCGGTTGTAAGTTGGATTCGTTCAAACAACGATGATGTTTGGGTTTCAGTGTCGATGACAACTCGAGCTAAGCGACCTGACGAAGTTGATGGGCGTGAATACTTTTTTGTGTCCCGCGAAGTTTTTCAACAAACCATTGATGAAGGTCAGATGCTTGAGTGGGCTGAATTCGCTGGGAATATGTATGGAACTCCGGCCACAGCGGTTTCAGAAAAACTCGCATCTGGGAAAACGGTTATTCTGGAAATTGAACTTCAAGGAGCTCGTCAGGTTCGAAAGATCTTCCCTGAAGCCATCCTTGTATTCCTGCTGCCACCAAGTTGGCAGGCTCTTGTGGATCGCCTAACAGGGCGGGGAACTGAGACTCCAGAGGTCATTGAACGCCGACTAGAAGTCGCGAAAATCGAGCTAGCAGCCGAGTCTGAATTCGATATTTCACTCACAAATCACGAGGTCGAGAGCACCGCCCGTGAGTTGTTAGACTTCGCCCGCTCTTAAAGCCCTAATTTGTGAGGTTCAATGTCCGGCACCACCGCTCGTCCTGAAGGTATTACCAACCCACCAATCGATGAACTAATCGAACTTGCTGGCACCAAATACCAACTTGTGATTTACGCAGCTCGTCGTGCTCGTGAAATCAATGCTTACTACAGCCAATTAGAATCAGGCGCTTTCGAAAACACTGGTCCACTTGTGGATGCAGAGCGCACTGAAAAACCGATGTCTATCGCATTGCGTGAACTTGAAGCAGGAAAACTTCAATTCCATCCTGCTGAAGAAAACTAATGTCAACTGCCACTGGCAGCTCCAACATCATTGTTGGGGTTACCGGTGGCATTGCTGCATTTAAAGCCGTTGAAACCATTCGCCTTTTGAGCGAAGCTGGTTACAACGTAGAAGTTATAGCGACAAAATCTGCACTCGAGTTTGTTGGTAGTGCAACCATGGCAGCTCTTTCGGGAAATGAAGTTCATACGGACTCGTGGGCTGAAGTTCATAATGTTCCACACGTAACTCTCGCAAGAAATGCAGATGCAATTGTGGTTGTTCCCGCAACTGCAGATTTCATGGCACGGATGACTCATGGTCGTGCGGATGATCTTTTGACCGCAACGATTCTCACCGCTACTTGTCCAGTTATTTTGGCACCAGCAATGCATACTGAAATGTGGGAGAACCCAGCAACAGTTGAAAATGTAGCAACCCTTCGCAATCGCGGGGTTGTAGTTTTGGAACCTGCGTCCGGTCGCTTAACTGGTGCAGACTCGGGCAAAGGTCGCCTTGCTGAGCCGGCTCAAATCTCAATTGCTATAGAACACGCTTTAAAACGCGAAGGTGAATTTGCAGATTTAGCTGGCAAGCATATTGTTGTGACAGCCGGTGGAACCCGCGAAGCAATCGATCCTGTTCGTTTCATTTCAAATCGTTCAAGCGGTAAACAAGGTTTCGCAATTGCAGCGGTGGCGGCAGTTCGAGGTGCGCGCGTAACTTTGATAAACGCAAACTCAACTTTGCCTGCACCTGCTGGTGTAGAAGTTGTGAATGTTATCTCTGCTAGCGAATTACGTAATGCAGTAATGCAGCACATCACTAAAGCAGATGTTTTAGTGATGGCAGCAGCTGTAGCCGATTTTCGCCCCGCAGAGTATGTTGAAAACAAAATCAAAAAATCAGATGGTCCGCTAACCGAAATAGCGCTAGTCGAAAATGTAGACATTCTGCGCGAAGTAGTTGAACTAAAAAAACCAGATTTCAAAGTTATCGGATTCGCTGCAGAAACTGGGGATTCGAAACAAAGCGCGTTGGATTATGGCTTTGCCAAACTGGCTCAAAAAGAGGTCGATGCGCTGGTGGTCAACCAAGTCGGACCAAACCAAGGATTCGAGAGTGATGAAAACGCCGTCACTATCGTCGGTCCCGACTTTGACCCAATCAATGTGCCAACCACTTCTAAGCTAAAAATTGCAGAAACTGTCTGCAATGTGGTCAAAACCCTTACTTCACGCACAAGCTAAGAGCCTTCTGCCTAAACTCGCCCGGGTTTTATAGGAAGGTTTAACGTGTCTAAGCGCTTATTTACATCAGAGTCAGTTACCGAGGGTCATCCAGACAAAATGGCTGATCAGATCTCAGATGCCATTCTCGATGACTTGCTTGGACAGGACGCCAAGAGTCGCGTTGCTGTTGAAACCCTTCTAACCACCGGCCAGGTTCACGTTGCTGGTGAAGTCACCACTGAAGGTTTCGCGGACGTCATGCAGATTGTTCGCAACGTTGTTTTAGATATTGGCTATGACTCATCAGTTAAAGGTTTTGACGGAAACTCTTGCGGTATTCAGGTTTCAATCGGTAAACAATCAGCAGATATCGCACAAGGTGTAGATACCGCTTATGAATCTCGCGCAGAATCTTCAATTGATCCGCTAGATGCACAGGGGGCTGGCGATCAAGGTTTGATGTTTGGTTATGCATCTACTGACACCCAAAGTTTGATGCCACTTCCAGTTCACTTGGCACACACGCTTGCACAGAAACTGACTGAAGTTCGCAAATCAGGAGCGCTTGGATATTTACGGGCAGACGGAAAAACCCAAGTAACAATTGAATACGATGGAGACAAGCCAGTCCGCCTCGACACAATTGTGGTTTCTTCTCAGCACGCTGAAGAAGTTGACCTTGAAAAAACTTTGATTCCTGAAATCAAAAAGTATGTAATTGATGCGGTTTTGGATTCAAGTGAATGGAAAAACCTAGATGTTAAGTCGCCAAAGGTTCTAGTTAATCCAACCGGAAGATTCGTGGTTGGTGGACCGATGGGAGATGCTGGATTAACTGGTCGCAAAATTATCGTAGACACATACGGTGGTATGGCTCGTCACGGTGGCGGTGCTTTTTCAGGTAAAGATCCATCAAAAGTGGACCGCTCTGCTGCCTATGCAATGCGTTGGGTTGCAAAGAATGTTGTAGCAGCAGGACTCGCGTCACGTTGCGAAGCACAAGTTGCTTACGCAATTGGTAAAGCGCATCCAGTTGGCTTGTTTGTTGAAACTTTCGGAACTGGAATCGTTCCGGATGAGCAGATTCAAGATGCAGTTTTGCAGGTATTCGATCTTCGTCCAGCTGCAATCATTCGCGACCTTGAGTTACTAAATCCTGCAGTAGTTCAGTACCGAGCCACATCTGCTTACGGGCACTTCGGTCGCGAAAAAGTTGCATACGAACAGCTTGTGCCTGGAACTCCTTGGATTACTCGTCCATCAGTTTCTACCTTTACGTGGGAGCGCACCGACAGAGTCGACGCGTTGAAGGCTGCAATCAAGGGCTAAAGCCGTAGCCCCTATGCGCTGGTCAGCAAGTCAAGGCAGACTTCTACCGTTATGTTTTCTCAAAAGTATGCTCAAGTATTAGCAAATATTCCTTTGCTGCACGTAGATCGTCCTTTTGATTACGCAATCCCAGAAAACTTATTACCCAAAATTGCAGTAGGTTGCCGTGTAGCGATCACTTTTGGTGGGCGTAAAGCCACTGGCTTTGTAGTTGGTCTGTCTGATTCTGTTGAACGTCCTGAAAAAGTCAGTGAAATCGAAGACGTCATAGATCTCATTCCGGTTATCAAGCCTGAAATCTTTGAATTGGCTAAATCAGTTTCTGCGCGATACATAGCAACCCAAGGTGATGTGCTCGGTTCAACAGTTCCACCTCGACAAGCTAGGACCGAATCCAAAATACTTAGCCATCTACCTGTAGGTGCAAATCTAGTTGATAAAGATTTTCAATATTCAGATTCGTGGAATTTCTACACAAACGGAAATGATTTTCTAAATCGTCTTTCTGCAGGTGTTGTTTCCAGAGCTGGGTGTGTGGTTGGACCGGGCCACGACATTTTCAGAATGACTGTTGATGCTGCCATTGCCACTCGCAAATCTGGCAAAGGAGTAATTGTTGCGCTACCTGATAGCAAAGATGTATCACGGCTAGTTAGTGAATTGAAAAAGCATTTGTCATCCGAAGATTTTGCGGTATTTGGAAGTGACCAAAAACCGTCCGAAAGATATGCCAACTTCCTAAATGTTCTACGAGGTGACATTCAGATCGCAATTGGCACTCGGTCTGCAGTATTCGCACCAGTTGAAAACCTTGGGCTCGTGGTAATTGTCGAAGATGGTGATGATTCCCATTCAGAACAACAAAATCCTGCTTGGCATAGTAGGGAAGTTCTGGCACTTCGGTCTTTAAACCAAGATTGCAGTTTCCTCTCTTTGTCTCATTCTCGGTCTGTGGAAGTTCAGATTATGGTTGAGAGAGATTGGGTAGTCGATCTGGTTTGCGAACGGAACTATCTCCGTTCCAATTCACCAAAAGTTTATGCAACCTCTGATGCTGATTTAGCAAAAGATCCTGTTGCCCGACATGCGCGCTTACCTCAAATGGTTTTCACGGCAATTAGGCGTGGCTTAGCTGATGGGCCCGTTCTGATTCAGGTTCCACGACGTGGATACCAACTTCATATTTCTTGCTCGCAGTGCCGAGAAGCAGTTTTTTGCAAAGAATGCCATGGTGCCGTGCAAAGAAGTTCAGAAAATGCACCATTAGTTTGTATGCGTTGTGGACACCAAGAGTTGGAATGGAAATGCCAATGGTGTGGCAATCGTAAAGTTCGTTCAACGCTAGCTGGTGAAGCTCGAACTGCTGAAGAACTTGGTCGAGCTTTTCCTGGTGTTGTTGTTAAGACTTCTGGAAAGAACTCAATTC
>JBDKLK010000091.1:0-4910 GCA_039795655.1 Actinomycetota bacterium | reverse complement strand
GAATAAGAAAACTGAAAGAATAATTACTCGCCACCATCCTCGGATTTGTTTCGCGGAAATCAAGTTTGCAAAGTTCATAATCACGATTACAAATGGAATGAGCGCACCAATCACAAAGACCGCCACCATTTTGAAAAAGAAATCAAAATATCTATCAACAGCTATTAGGTTGGATACGTTATCGGGAGTGAAACCGATTAATACTTGCAAACTCAAAGGCATTATGTAGTAAGCAAAAGCGGCCCCAGCAGCTACTAGAGGTGTTGAGGTGCCAACAAAAAGGAAAGCCCATTTTCTCTCATTTTTATGTAACCCTGGAGTGATGAATCCCCAAATCTGACTTAGCCAGATAGGTGCCGTCAAAAAAACTGCTGAAATAAGTGAAACTTGAATTTGCAACGTGAATGGATCAATTACTCCACCGAGAGTCAGTGAAGCGTTGTTACCGCTTTCAGCTAGTACATCGTCGAAAGGCTTTCTCAAAAACTTAAAAATCAAGTCATAATTGAGCCAAGCAGGTAAAACTGCAAAGGAGATTGAAACGATGCTGATAATTAAGCGACGACGTAGTTCGGCAAGATGCTCATTTAAAGGCATTGCCGCATCTGGGCTTTTAGCCACGATTGAACCTACGCAGGAGGATTTGAGGAATCGTCTGAGTCATCTTTACGCTTCACTTCACTCTTGAAGATACGTAGAGACTTTCCCAAGCCCTGGGCAAGATCTGGGAGCTTCTTACCCCCGAAAAGAAGAAGCGCAATTAGAAGAATCGGCCAAATCTCGTTAATTCCCGGAAGAGCTGCTACGAGCGAGATTCCCATTATGTACTCCTTAAGGATAGGGGCTCAGCCTACTTTGAATTGTTCTTTTTGGGGTAGGCAGATCGTGCTTGAGAGATGTAATCATCCACTTTTATGGAAATTTCATTGGGTGAAAGTATTTTGATGGCGCAACCAGTGGCAAGGATTTGTCGAGAGAGCCATCGCGGGTCGTTTACACGGACTGTGGCCACCACCAAGGTCTTTGTAGCTTTTCGACGTTTGACCACAGTAAAGTTTTCAAGAACGTGCATGTGAGCAACCGGTACTTCGATTTCGACTTCAGTAGTTTTCATTGGTTCATAGGGGAGGTCAAATACCGCATCTGTCTTTTCAACAACCAATGAATCAATGTTTTCTAAGCGAAAAGAACGCCATCCTTTGCCATGTTCAAGAGCATCAACCCGGCTCTTTTGGTTGATTGTGTAGAGTCGCGATGGAGAAACTGTGCGACGGATTACATCGTCTCGACCGTCATTCCAATAATCGAAAGAGATTTGTTTTTGTTCTGCAATTGCATTTGCAATCAAAGAATGGATTTCAGATTCTTGCAATTCTTCAGGAAGAACTTCAACTCCCTCAGAAAGTGGAACGGCTTTTGCAATTCGATTTCGTAAGTTTTCGATTTCTTCTGACTCGAATCCTGTTACCTGAACTGGAAGTTGAGCAAGTGAATCCAAACCGAGTAGAAGGCAAGCTGCTTCCGTGGAATCCAAACTGAAAGGCTTGTCGAGACCAAGTGGATCGTTGATTCTGACTTTATTCCCTGTGTAGTCAACATCGAATTGCTGATTTGCGTATTGTCCAACACCTGTAACTGAAAGCAACATCAGATCTTGAATAGTCTGTTCCAGTGTGATTTCAAAATGGTCAGCGACTTCCTGATGTGAAATACCTTGATGCTGAGATAGCCAAGGAACCATTGTTAATAATCGCTCAAATCTATTCATTAGCGCCCCAAACTAGATCTGAAACTATTTCGACAACATCTTTTGGAGCTTTTACCACTACCCCAGGCGCATCTGCTGCGAGTCGAGCCAGTTGTTCTGAAGGATTACTAAGCATCAATTTGATTGTGCAAGATTTTGAGTTCGACTCATCAAGTTTGGCTAGGTCTCGCCAATATTCACCCTTGCCAGATTCAAGAAATAACTCAACTTCATAAGAAAAATCATCTCTGTTGGAAGGATCTAGAAGTTCATTTAGATCCACTTCTTCAATTTCGTAGGAGTTTTGTTCTCCACTTATTGTGAAACCGCCAGATACTCGAAATAGATTGAAAATTCGTACAGCATCCCGAATGCGGTCTTTACCGTAGATAAACCAAGAACCTGAACGGACAGCAACACCCCATATCTCAAGAGAACGTTTTGTGGTGTCCTCTTGCCCAGGGCGACGATATTCAAAATTCAGAACTCTTCTGTCTGACAGAGCAGAAAAAACCGTTTCTAGGTCAATTGGAATTTCAAATTTTGCGACATTATTTGAGTAATCGGAATGAACTCCAATAGTTTCTAGTTTTGTTCTCAACAAAATTGCGTCTGCCTTTTGAGAAGTATTGTCCCAAGCTAAAGTTGCTGCTCGAAGAATTGCTTGCTCTTTCTTCGAAAAAGTCATCTCAGGCAATGTAGCGGTATTCAAAACAATCTTGTAACGGTAATCCTCATCACCATCTGGTTCAGAAACAACGATGTTATTCACTGCAAGAATACGTTTGTCTCTCTCAAACATTCTTTCCATCGCGGCTGGAGATTCGGTTGAATAACCAGGAACTCGCGCTGCGATTTCCGATTTTGTGAAACCAAACCGACTACTAGTTAGAAGCATTACAAGATTAACCAAACGCTCAGTTACGAAATCGTCACCGAGCGGGGGAAACTCTTCCAACTCTTCTTCGTATGTCACTAGACGACCTGTAGCAGATCAATCACGAAAATAAGAGTCTGACCTGAAAGGCGATGCCCGCCGAATGATCCATAGGCAGTCGCAGGAGGGCAAATAAGTTCTCTTCTGCCGCCAACTTTCATACCAGGAATACCTTCTTGCCACGCGGCGATAAGACCGTTAAGTGGAAAAGTTGCAGGTGCACCGCGATCCCAAGAAGCGTCAAATTGTTCGCCGCTTTCGTAATTGACGCCAACGTAATGAACGGTGACTGTTCCTCCTGCTACCGCTTCTGCGCCATCGCCAACGGTAATGTCATTGATAACAAGAGTTGTTGGCGCTGGACCTTCGTGAAAATCAATTTCGGGTTTCTGCATTTCATTTCCTTCTGTTAGTGGCAGTTTAGTAAATCAGATTAAAAAGTTACAGGATTTCTGGAGGTGTCCAGTCCTCGCCATAAGCTCCAGGGGCAGGTTTGCTTTTCTTTTGAAGAGGCGCAAACCCGTCAGCCATTCTTCGAGTTGTCATTAGGAAGCCCGTGTGGCCAACCATTCGGTGCTCAGGACGAACAGACAGTCCCTCAAGATGCCATCCGCGAGTCAATAATTCGTATGCACGCACTTCTGTCCATTGGTTCAAAATCTTTAAAGTTTCAGCAACTCGAGAAAGTTGAGTCGTCGTAGCAACGTAGATACATAGAACTCCACCAGGCTTTAATAATTGATGGGCAGCTTTCACACACTCCCAAGGGGCCAGCATGTCTAGAACGATTCGATCAACATTTCCTACAAGATCCGAGTGCAAAAGTGGGTCCTGGAAATCGCCTAACCGAATCTCCCAGTTTTCTGGGTCTTTGCCTGAGAAAGATTTGATGTTTTCTCTGGCGGTTTTAGCGAAGTCCTCGCGACGTTCAAATGAGAAAAGTTTTCCTTCTGGTCCAATTGCGCGGAGGATATAACTACTTAATCCGCCACTTCCAACCCCAGCTTCAACTACAACAGCCCCCGGGAAGATGTCGGCTTCGACAATAATTGATGCAGAATCGCGCGGGTAAATAACTGCAGCTCCCCGTGGCATAGCGAGGATGTGGTCCAGCAATAACGGTCGGATTGCAAGGTAAGCCGTGCCATTGGGAGCCGTAACCGTGATGCCATCTTCTTGACCAATTAAATCGTTATGTGAAATCACACCTTTGTGTGTGTGAAATGCACCATCCGCTTTCAAAACAATAGTTTTCTTGTTTCCTTTACTGTCGGAAAGTTGGACCCTATCCCCTACTTGGAATTTCATTCTGACACCTTAAGCCGACTCGATACATCACTGCGATGCAAAACTCCATAGATTGCATTCGCATCATCTACTACCACCCATTGACCGTGAATGTAACTAGGATCAATTTTCGGATTATGTAAAACTCTTTCACGGAAATTAAGCCATTCTCTGCTGTTGGTTTTAACAGCGAGTTCTGCAACTCGTTTGACGAGGTCAGATTCGCTTGGATGTTCAAGGAATTTTTCATGCACAATGCCGATGATTTCTGCGTTATCTTCAATTAATACGCTACCCGCTCCTGCGGTGCGCATCTGAGCGAGAGCATCAGCCAAAGAGGTCTCTTTGTTGACCGAAATAGCGCGTCTAGCTACATCTCGAATCTCCAATTGATGCAATACATCCATGTTCGATAAATCTATTACTGGCATTCGGGCAATTTTGATTGAAAGTCTGGCGTTGCTAAACAACCAACTACCGATCATTGCGCTGAAAAAAATATCGACTGCTGTAATTTCCCAACCCAAAAATGCTTCATAAAGAAAAGGAGATGCCAGCCAAAGTGCGGCCACAAAGTATCCACCGTAACCGGCTGCAATCGCGCCTTTACGTTCATCTTTTTTAATTGACCAAACTATGCTTGCGAGCACTTGCCCACCGTCAAGTGGCGAACCTGGTAGAAGATTAACCAGAGTTATTGCTACGCAAGACCACATTAGCCAGATCAAGAAACTATGTATTGCACCAGTCGTTACTGGTAGGAAGAAGTAAACACCTGCAGCAAGAATTGCTGTCGCGATTGGTCCTGCGATAGCTGTCCAGAACTGAATTTTTGCTGTTGGAAATTTCTTTGAGAAAGCAGTGTGACCACCAAATAGGTGCAAATGGATGCCTTCAATTTTTTGATTAAACCGAAAAGCCGCAAAAGCATGGCCAAGT
>JBDKLK010000090.1:0-5030 GCA_039795655.1 Actinomycetota bacterium | reverse complement strand
TAATCGGTTTCAATTCCGATTAATTCGCGTTCAAGAATGTCGTAATCGACATCCGAAATAACTGGTGCATCTAACACGTAATAGCTATAGCGATATTCCTCAATCAAATCGCATAGTTCTTTGTGACGAAAGCGCGCATCATTCAATGCCGATTCACGTTTTCCCATAACCTAATTATCGTCATTCAACCGACGTGACGAGTCAATTACAACCGAGCCAACCACGCGGTCGCCTTCATAAAAAACTGCCTGCTGCCCCGGAGCCACTCCACGCAAGAATTCCTCAGTCTCAAAAACAACATGACCGTCTGCAAACTCTTTGATTAATGACTTAACCGCATTTCCATGAGCTCGCCATTGGACTTGCAATGTCTGTCCAACCCCAAATTCTGAATTTGTGAAAGTCGGTTTCACACCTGTGATTTCATTTACTTCTAGCAGTCGCGGCGGCCCAACAAAAACAGTTTTTGATTTCACATCAATACTTGTTACGTAACGAGCTTTTCCATCATCTGCAGGATTGCCCAACGCAAGACCACGACGTTGACCGATAGTGAAAGTGTGTGCGCCTTGATGCTCACCTACAACTTCGCCATTGAGCGCATCGACAATTTGTCCTGGTTGCGCACCAAGTCGAGATTGCAAGAATCCTGCAGTGTCCCCATCAGGAATAAAACAGATGTCGTGGCTGTCAGGTTTTTTTGCAACCAACAAATCAAGTTGCTCAGCTTCTTTTCGAATATCTGGTTTAGTCGTATCCCCGACTGGGAAAAGTGCTCTTTCTAGTTGCCATTGTTCCAAAACCCCAAGAACATACGACTGATCTTTTTGTGGGTCAATTGCGCGATGTAATTCCACACCATTAGAACCTATTACAAGTTGCGCATAATGTCCCGTGCAGACTGCATCAAAACCAAGCGCAAGTGCTCGATCTAGCAACGCCGAAAACTTTATTTTTTCATTGCAACGCAAACATGGATTCGGCGTTCTTCCTTCGGAATATTCAGCCAAGAAATCTTCAACCACACCAGCTTTAAATTCTTCAGCCATATCCCAAATGTAAAAAGGGATTCCTAAAACATCTGAGGCTCTGCGAGCATCACGCGAATCTTCTAATGAACAACATCCACGCGCGCCAGAACGAAAAGATTGCGGGTTTGCAGACAGCGCAAGATGTACCCCCGTGACCTCATGCCCTGCTGCAACCACACGCGCAGCTGCAACTGCTGAATCAACTCCACCCGAAAGGGCCGCCAAAATTTTCATCCGTGGTCCTTCATGAAAGTCGCTGCCTAGTTTTCCCTGCACGCCGTGCACGTTCAACAGTTTCGGGCAAAATTTTTGCTAAAGATTCAATATCTTTTTCGCTAGATGTTCTACCAAGAGTAAATCGCAACGATCCAATAGCGACATCTTCACTAATTCCCATATTCAAAAGCACATGTGAAGGTTGCGGGATACCTGCCGTGCAGGCAGAACCAGTTGAACATTCAACTGATGCCGCATCCAAAAGCATAAGTAACGCATCACCTTCACACCCAGGGAAAGAAAAATGCGCATTGCCTGGTAGTCGATTGAATCTATCCCCATTCAATACAGCATCAGGAACATTGGCTTCTACAACTTCAATTAGCTTATTTCGCAATTCACTTAATTTCGAAACATGATTTGCAATCCGATTGTTTGCAATTGAAACTGCTTCTCCAAGAGCTGCAATCAAGTGAGTAGGAATCGTTCCCGAACGCACTTCGCGCTCTTGTCCACCACCATGCAAAACTGGAACCGGTTTAAATTCACGTCGAAGGATTAGAGCACCGATACCCATTGGTCCGCCAATTTTGTGGCCACTTAAAGAGAGCGCATCAAGTCCGCTATTTTTAAAATCTATTTCCACTGATCCGATTACTTGTACGGCATCTGTGTGAACCGGAAGCAAATACATTTTCGCTAATTCAACAATTTCAGCAATCGGTTGGATAGTTCCAACCTCATTGTTTGCATACATAATGGAAATCAGCGCAATTTCATCAGCGGATTCTTCAACAATTTCGCGCAAGTGGTTCATGTCAATTCTGCCAACCGAATCGACTCTAACAAAAACAACTTCTGCGTCATTAATTGTTTCTAGCCACATTGCTGGATCTAAGACGGCGTGATGCTCAATGGCAGAAATAACGATCTTGTTTCGCTTGGAATCTTGCCCGTTTCGCAACCAATATAGACCTTTGATTGCTAAGTTGTCAGCCTCAGTGCCACCAGCTGTGAAAATAACTTCACCAGGCAAACAATTCAGGGCATTAGCGATTTTTTCGCGCGCTATTTCAACAGATTTTCTAGCCGCTCTTCCAGAGCCATGCAAACTTGAAGGATTTCCTACCTGCGCAAGTTGCGCCGCCATAATCTCAATAACTTCTGGCAACACATCAGTTGTAGCTGCGTGATCTAGATAAACCATTAGTTACTTAATTCCTTAACGAGCTCTGCCAAAATTTCATCAGCGTCGGCAACTATAGCCAAGTCAGCGCGTTGGAATATCTCGGCTTCTGGGTCTTTATTGACCGCAATTAAGTGGCGTGCAGATTTAACTCCCACCAAATGATGGTGTGCACCGCTTACGCCAAACCCAAGATAGATGTTTGGTTTGATTGTTGTGCCAGATTCGCCGACAAGTTGGTCGACGGTAATGAATCCCTTATCCAGAGCTGCCGCCGTGCCAACTTTAAATGCGTCAAGTTTCCCAACTAAATTATCAAGATTCTGTATCTCTGAAACTCCACCGCCGACACAAACCGAAATCCCAGCACCTGCATTTGCAGCAGCAGTTGTTACAACACAATCGCTGACCGCTTCAACTACGGCTTCAACTTTTCCATCGAAGTTTTCTTTGACGAATTTATTCTCATTAATTTGCTTGGTTACGTCTGTAATGATTCCTAGACCATTTTTGCCCGCATAAATCGCGGCATCAAACTTCTGGGTGTTATCAAAAACTTTAACTGAACTCGATGAAGAAATTACTTCAGTTTCTGCATCACTTACGGTAGACCATTCTTGAACTTTGCCCAAAATCATTTTTGCTAGTTCTGCATTTGTTCCAGAAACTTTTTCCGCAGCGGACTTCGCAACTTTCTCTGTATAAGAAACTACCCGAACCTTGGGCGCGAGATTGTCGATTCCTAATTCAGATAAATCCCAAGCAACGACTGGTTTTGTTTTCGCAGCAGCAATACCTTTGAAGTTCGGTAGCCGCGGTGAATTCATTTGAGGTGAAATTGCCACTACGGTTTTTTGCTTCAAATTAATCAACTGATCTATTTCGAGCTCTGACTCTGCCGCCACAAAATTCCAATCCAGAATTCCTGCAATCATTGCCGGCACAACACCTGAACGAGTATCGGCTGCTTCAACTCCTGTAAAAACAAAATCGGCATCTCGTTTTGCAATTGCGGAGGCCAGAGTTTTGGCAGTCATCCAAATATCTGATCCAGCTAATTTCTCATCGGTTATATGCACCGCGCTGCCGATTCCCATCGCTAGCGCCTTCTTAGTGCTATCCGCTACGCCAACCGGACCCATCGAAACCACAAAGGTTTCTATTTCGGCTTTGTCAGAGACCACCAATGCACATTCCACCGCAGCCAAATCTGCTGAGTTAGCGACGAAGTCGAGACCCATGCGCGTAAGGCGCATACTGTTCGGGTCGAGGCTCAATACAGATTGTTCGCTTGGCACTTGTTTGACCAAGACCGCGATCTTCATATTTACCTCTTTGAAATCCGATTTTGTGAGCCAATCTTGGGCTCATTGTGAGTATTCTCTCAGCGAATCAGCCAATTCGCTTGCCGTACTGCTCTCACTTAAGGCCGAAACCAGCGCTCAACAGGTAAATTGCACTCTGATTTTCGCCTAACTCACCTTAAGGGGTAATAAAGCCGTGACCGCTCTGCCGAGTCAGAACTATGCCCTCGTGAGCAACAAGCTCGACCCCCTAGGCGTCACCGTGGTTGAAGGTGGCGTAAACGTCGCACTCTTCGCCGATAACGCCAGCGCAGTGGACTTCTGCATTCGTAATGCTGATGGCTCCGAAACTCGTTGGCGTTTGCCAGATAAAGCTCGTGGAATCTGGCACGGCTTTGTTCCAGGTGTTGAAGTAGGCGCTCGATACGGTTTTCGCGTCCATGGTGAATGGAATCCAGAAGCAGGACATCGCCACAACCCAAACAAGTTTTTGATTGATCCATATGCAAAAGCGATTGATGGCAACTGGGTTTTGCACGAAGCTGTTTTTGGATACAAACAAGATGTAACCAAACCTGCCAACGAATCCGTAATGGATACCAGAGATTCTGCACCATTTATGCCGTGCGGAGTTGTGGTTAAAGATGATTTCGATTGGACTGGCGAAACTCGTCCAGATACTCGCTGGCATAAAACTGTTATCTACGAAGCCCACGTAAAAGGTTTAACAATGCAACATCCAGATGTTCCTGAACATCTGCGTGGAACATATGCAGGCCTTGCACACGAATCCATCATTAATTACTTGAAGTCAATTGGCGTCACCGCAATTGAACTTTTGCCGATTCATCAAATCGGTCACGAAGAACATTTAGTTCGAATGGGTATGACCAACTATTGGGGTTACAACACTCTCGGTTTCTTCGCTCCTCACCATGCTTATTCCTCAAGCGGACATCGTGGTGAACAAATAAACGAGTTCAAACAGATGGTAAAAACTTTCCACGAAAACGGAATCGAAGTTTTACTAGATGTTGTTTATAACCACACCTGTGAAGGCGGACCAATGGGTCCGATGATGAGCTTCAAAGGAATCGACAATGCTTCTTACTATCGTTTAGTTGATGGCGATCCGCAGCACTATTACGACACCACAGGTTGCAGCAACACTTTAAACACTTACCACCCACAAGTAATGCAATTAGTTTTGGATTCACTTCGTTACTGGGTTTCTGAAATGCACGTTGATGGATTCCGTTTTGATTTAGCACCAAGTATTGCTCGTATCAATCA
>JBDKLK010000089.1:0-5042 GCA_039795655.1 Actinomycetota bacterium | reverse complement strand
ACTACTAGCCGAATAGTTCGCCAACTACCAGTGGCTTTTCACGAGTTTGGCATGGTTGTGATCATTGCGTTTACTTTTTTGCCACATCTTTTTGAAGATATCAAGAGACTTAGACTTGCAGCACGTTGGCGTGGGCAAACCGACAACAAAATCAAAGCCCTTGCCCAGAATTTAGTTAGCTTGAGTGAATCTGCTTTGGAGCGAAGTGTTCGACTCGCGGCTGCACTAACGATCCGCGGCTACTCTGCTGCAACATCAAATCAAAATTGGCGAAAGTCCGTCTATTTTGGATTAGGTTTTTTCACACTAGCGATTATTCATCTCCTTATGTTTTCACCTTCTTTCGTGGACGCTTTGCTTTTTGGAATTTCATTCCTGTCTATTACTTATGGAATACGAGAAGCAAATAAATATGCCACAAGAACAAGTTTTCGGATCGAAAAGTGGCAACAATCTGATTTGGTAGTAATCGGCTTTTCTATTTTTTCGCTAACTGCGACTTTGCAAGGAATTACAAGCTTGGTGCTATTTTCAATATCTTGCTTAATAGGTTATTTGATTTTCACCCGTGATAGCAGTGCGAGCCAATCATGATTCGCATATCCAACTTATCTTTTGAGTACTTTGAGAGAAGCATCTACGAAAATCTCAACCTGGAATTCAAGCAAGGTGAGCTTGTGTTGGTTGCAGGTCCAACTGGATGTGGCAAGAGCACACTCCTAGGCATTATTAACGGATTGGTGCCACATTTCACTGGTGGAAAACTTAGTGGTGCAATTTCAATAGATGACAGATTTGCTCACGAAGTAGACATCCAAGAGTGGTCGAAGCTAGTTGCCACTGTTGGGCAAAATCCTGACGACACTTTTGTTGCTCAAAATGTTGAGGATGAAATTGTTTTTGGTATGGAAACCCACGGTTTCGACTACTTGCAAATGGTGGAGCGTCTTGAAGAAGTTTTGCATATGCTGAATTTGCAACATTTACGCCATCGAGACCTTTCTACTTTAAGCGGTGGTGAGAAACAGCGGGTTGCAATTGCTGCGGCCTTAACTTTGAGACCAAAGGTTTTGTTACTTGATGAACCAACAAGCGCGCTCGATCCAGTTGCAGCCGACGAAATCCTCATTGCACTACATAATTTGGTTCTAGATACAAGAATCACGGTTTTGATTTCTGAACACAGAATTGAACGCATATTGCAGTTTGCAGATCGAGTTCTACTTCTTAATCAAGATGCCCAACCGCGACTCTTAAGTCCGCAAGAGAGTGTTCTGCATTTAAGCCACACCCCAGTTGTGACACAGCTAGCTCAACTAGCAGGAAGTTCAGATTCCCCATTAACAGTTGGCGAACTTCGTAAATCCATCGAACCATTGCGGGAATTGCTCACTGGCAAAAAACCGCCACTCAGATTAATCTCAAACGAACCACAAAAAGTCGTTGTGGAGTTAGAAAAAGTTTCGGTTGCTAAATCCAAGACAAATATTCTCAGGGACATCACCTTTAGTTGTGGAGCCGGAACCATTACCGCTTTGATGGGCATAAATGGATCAGGCAAAACCACCTTACTTCACACTCTAGTCGGCGACTTAAAACCTACTGACGGAATAGTACAAATTGCTCAGCAAGATCCAACGACGTTGAATTCAAAGAACCTGTTAAGCGCAGTTAGCATCATTCCGCAAAATCCCAGCGATTTGTTTTTGTGTGATCGAGTCGCAGATGAATGCAGACTTTCAGATAAATTGCGAAACACACCGCTTGGAACCACAAGGTCTCTACTCGCAATGATTTCCCCTAATGTTGAGGATTCTCAACATCCCCGCGACTTATCGGAAGGCCAAAGGCTGGGTCTCGCGCTGGCTATAACACTTTCTGGCAATCCAAAACTCCTACTCCTCGACGAACCAACCAGAGGTCTCGATGCGCACGGGAAATCCGAGTTAATTGATCTTCTAAAGAAATGCGCCGCTACCGGACAAGCAATCATTCTCGCTACCCACGATGTTGAACTAGTGGCAGAAATTGCGAATCAAGTTGTTTTACTTGAATCAGGACAGATTAAAGCCATTGGTGGTGTTTCTGAAGTGTTGACCAATATCGCTTCCCTGTCTCCGATAACAACTCGAGCCCTTTCGCCAGACGGTTGGCTCACAGTCTCTGACATCAAGAAAGCATTGAAGGGTTAATCAATGCGTAGCCGACTTTTGTTGATTGTCAGCTTTCTCGCGGGTGGATGCGCTCTTGCTTGGCCGCTTTTTGCAAATCCCGAATCTATTGACCTCTGGCAAAAGTTTTCTGGCCCAACTTTGTCCTTGATTTTGTTACCTATCGCATTGGCCCTCATTGCAAGTGATCTGCTGAGTCAACAATTAAATACTCGAACCATCGCCCTTGTTGGAATTATTACCGCACTCGCAGTTGCAGTTCGCCCACTCGGCGCAGGTGTTGCAGGTGTTGAGCCGATGTGGGCAGTTTTCATTATTGCTGGTCGCGCATTAGGCGCACACATTGGTTTTGTTTTGGGTGTAACCGCAATGCTCACAAGTGCACTCGTGACTGGCGCAATCGGTCCTTGGCTGCCGTATCAAATGCTGCTTGCAGCTTGGGTTGGATGCATTGCTGGACTACTTCCAAAGGCTAACGGCAAAATTGAAGTAGCAATTCTGACTGCTTACGCAACGGTCTGCGGTTTTCTGCTCGGCTGGTTTTTGAATCTTTGGTTTTGGCCAACCACCGGCGGTTTAGTCGAAGGAATTGGTTTCGATTCAACTGCCAGTACGTTTGAACGCATAAGCGCATGGGTGCATTTCTCTATAATCACAAGTGCAGGTTTTGACCTTCCTAGAAGTATTTTGACTGGAATATTGGTCGCTATTGCGTCTGGCCCATTACTCAAGGTTTTACGGCGATTCAATCGCAAGGTTGAGGTAATCATCACCCAACCCACTACGTCTACGCCATAGTTACCCTGTGAACTCCGCTCCAATCAGTAAGGCAGATGATGCCGCAGATATGGAATCTGTTCGTATTGGTTTAAAAACTTCGCACGCTGCAACAGCCGTAGTGCTTGTAACTCTACTTGCAGCTTTAGGAGTTAGTGCATTCAAAAATGCTGATGCGCGCGATCGGGAAACTCAATACCTAGTAAGCGTCGAAGAAACTGCGTCTGTAATTCTCACAACACAACGAAGCACGCAACAATTCATTGAGTCATACGATGAGTTGAGTTACGGACAACCAGTTAGCACTACTACTAGAGGTCTTATTGCAAACATCGAATTTCAGATTGATAAGTTTGCAGAGAACGATCCACTTGCATCAGAAGTAGTCACAACAGAGTTTCGCGATGCGCTCGATATTCTTGCCGCATCTATTCAATCCAACTTCCAGTACAGCCCGCTACTTTCAAACGCTAGAGCCACAGTCCTACGCGAATCTCGAAATTGGTTGGCGAACTATCAATCCAGCGCTGTGGCAGAAGTCAGAATTCTTGCCCAGGTTCGCGCCACAAATGAGCGCAACCAAGCAATCTTGTTGTTTATGTGTTTGGCACTTTCTGTCTGGCTGTTGTCTTGGATTTCATACAGTGTTGCGCAGGCATATCAACGTTCACGTTCGATTATTGCGGAAGAACGGGGCAAAGTAGAAAGTGCACGTACAGCTCTGCAGCATGCGACTGATCAACTTTCTCACCAAGCAAAACACGATGCGCTCACTAATCTTCCTAACCGAAATTCGTTGAAGGAGAAAATTGCAGAGTTTCTGGCGGAAGACACAACTTCTGTTATTTATGTTTTCTTCTGCGACTTGGATAGATTCAAAACCGTTAACGATTCGCTTGGTCACGTTACCGGTGATGAGATTTTGGCTGATGCAGCAAATCGAATCGCAAAAGCGGTTTCCGAAGAAGATTTCGTAGCTCGATTTGGTGGCGATGAATTCGTAGTGGTTTCAAGAAGTGTCGAAGACCGAGAATCTGGATTGCGAATTGCAGAAAGATTAACCCGCACGCTGACCAAGCCCTTTTTGATTGAAGATCAGGAAATACAAATTGGCGTGAGTATCGGTATTGCGAGTTCAAACTTCGAATCAACAGCAACTCAATTGCTTCGAAATGCTGATATTGCGATGTATCAAGCTAAGGCACTTAGCAATTCAAATGTTAAATACTTCGATGAGCTCGGTGACACATTCAGCCAGCGCCTTGATACCGAAAACGCATTGCGCCGCGCCATTAGCAATAACGAATTGCTCCTACATTGGCAACCAATTGTTAACCTGAAAAACAGCCAAGTTCATACTCTAGAGGCGCTTGTTCGGTGGCGCCGCAGCGACGAAGTTCTGCTGATGCCAAAGGACTTCATGTCTATCGCAGAAGACAGCGGTTTAATTGTTGACCTTGGGCGCTGGGTAATCCGAGAAGCTTGTGCAGCCGGCGCTTTAACCGAAGACCGCAGTGTTTCTGTAAACGTTTCTGCAAGCCAACTTCGAGATGTTCGTTTTGTAGAAAACCTTAGAGATATTTTGGCCGAGACTTCCCTTCCACCAGAGCGGTTGATTATTGAAGTAACTGAACACACAGTTATAGATCCAGAAATTGTTAATCAACCTCTAAAACGCGTTCGAGAATTAGGTTGCCGCGTAGCACTCGATGATTTCGGCACAGGATATTCATCTTTAGGTTTGTTAAATCAATTACCGGTCGACATCGTGAAGCTTGATCGCACGTTCACAAAAGATTTGGCAGGAAGCGAGCCCAAGCAAGCGATCGTCAAATCGTTAGTGCAACTTACTAGCGCATTGAACATGATGCTGGTGGTTGAAGGTGTCGAATCAGACGCACAAAGAAAAGCCTTGAGATCTTTGGGCGTTCAGCATGGTCAGGGTTACTGGTTCGGCGAACCTGAGCCTGGTCGCTTAGCCAAACTTATTGGTTCGAGAAACAGTTCCAACTAGTTTGTTTTAGATTGCACAAAAGGAAGCTTCGCAACTTCCACTTTAAGTCTTCGACCTCGTACATCTAGTTCCAGTTGATC
>JBDKLK010000088.1:0-5066 GCA_039795655.1 Actinomycetota bacterium | reverse complement strand
GTGTTGGCGGCACTGCAATCTTTTTATCAATGATTTCTCTTTGGCATATCTACAAAGAAGTTCCAACACCTAGTGATGGGGCAGAAGTGCTAAATGAAGCTGGAGGCTTCATTGGCTACATTCTTAGTGCGCCAGTTGTTTCTGCTGGTGGAGTTGCCTTAGCTGCAATCTTGAATCTAATTGTTTGGTTCTTTGGTTTGTTGATTGTCACTAAAACTCCAATTAAACGAGTACCAGAAAAAATCAAGAGTGGCTTCAGAAGCGTAAAGAATCGCGTTCCGCAACGTGCAGTCGAAGAAGAATTTGATCTTGAAGAATATGAAGCTGACAAACCGTTTGAAGAAATCGCAATTGTTGAACACAAAGAAGTCGTAGAAGAAGTCGAAGAAGTTTCAGTTATCGAAGATGCCACCGAAGAGATTCCGGTTGTGGTGCCGAACGAAACTGTTCCAGAAGTTTCTGATACAGCAGTACTTGAATTAGTTCGCAAAACAATTTCACAACCACCACCTGCTGTAAGTCATAAACCTGGCGAGTTGCCGCTCGAATTGCCATACAAACTTCCACCACTCGAAATCTTGAGTGAAGGCCCTGCACCGAAGGCAAACACAAAAGCTACCGAAGCTGTCAGAGAAGCTTTGATGTCAGTTTTCCAAGAGTTTGATATCGACGCAACTGTGGTCGGCTTGCAACGTGGACCAACAGTTACTCGCTATGAGGTCGAACTTGGTTCTGGAGTAAAAGTTGAAAGAATTACACAGCTATCAAAAAACATTTCTTACGCTGTTGCTAACTCAGATGTTCGAATCCTTTCGCCAATTCCAGGCAAGTCTGCTGTCGGTATTGAAATTCCGAATAGTGATCGTGAACTTGTCGCACTCGGGGATGTATTGCGTAGCAAGATTGCCGCCAACGACAATCACTCATTAGCAGTCGGTGTTGGTAAGGATGTTGAAGGCGGATTTGTTCTAGCCAACCTTGCAAAGATGCCACACCTATTGGTTGCAGGTGCAACTGGCGCTGGTAAGTCTTCTTGCATCAACTCTCTGATTACTTCAATTCTCATGCGGGCAACTCCTGCAGAAGTTCGAATGGTTTTGGTAGATCCAAAACGAGTAGAACTAGCTGCATACGAAGGTGTGCCACATTTGATCACTCCAATCATCACAAATCCAAAGAAAGCAGCAGAAGCTCTCCAATGGGTTGTAAAAGAAATGGACAATCGTTACGACGATTTGGCTGCATTCGGTTTTAGACACATTGATGACTTCAACAAAGCGGTGAAAGAAAAGAAAGTTTCTTTGCCGCCAGATAGCAAACGTGTTTTGCGTCCATATCCGTACTTGCTTGTAATTGTGGACGAATTGGCAGACCTAATGATGGTTGCACCGAGAGATGTTGAGGACAGCATTGTTCGCATCACACAACTTGCACGAGCTGCTGGTATTCACTTGGTACTCGCAACTCAACGCCCATCTGTCGATGTCGTAACTGGTTTGATCAAAGCAAACGTCCCGAGTCGTTTGGCTTTTGCCACTTCAAGTGCCACTGATTCCCGAGTCATCCTGGACCAGCCAGGAGCCGACAAGCTTGTCGGGCAGGGCGACGCTCTGTTCCTGCCAATGGGAGCTAGCAAGGCGATGCGAGTGCAGGGCGCTTTCGTCAGTGAGGCTGAAATCCGCAAAGTGGTTAACCACTGTAAAGGTCAGGCAGAGCCGGAATATCGCGAGGATGTGAACCAAGTGGCCGCGAAAAGTTCTGACGTAGATTCCGACATAGGGGACGACCTCGAGACACTTTTACTCGCAGTTGAGTTAGTTGTTAACGCGCAACAGGGGTCAACATCGATGTTGCAACGCAAACTCCGAATCGGTTTTGCAAAGGCAGGTCGTTTGATGGATCTGATGGAAGTCCGAGGAATTGTTGGGCCATCTGAAGGTGCAAAAGCTCGCGAAGTCATGGTTCCACCAGAAGCACTTGATGAAATCTTGGATTCTTTGCGCCCACAATAATTTGGTGGCCTATTCATAAACCGATTTAGACTTCGGCGGGGTCTTTATTGGGAGTGAATAATGGCTGTTGGTGCCCGTATTCAAGAGTTGCGCGAATTGCGCGAACTGACCATTGACCAAGTTGCAGAAAAAACCAGACTTCGTAAAGAGATTATTGTTTACATTGAAAAAGAACAATGGGGAAAACTTGATCTTAGGGTTTTCGTTCGCAATCAGATCAGATTAATTGCCGACGCACTTGAAGTTGAAGATTCTGAATTGCTTGTGCTTTTTGACTCAGATTTCCCGGACTCCCAAAGAACTTTCGAAAATGTTTCTACTCCAGCAACCGCGAAACTCGATATATTGGATAAACAAGGTAAGTCTGTGCTGCCAGCTAAACAGAATCCAAAACTTATTTATGTAATTCTCGGTGTACTAGCTGTGATTGCAATCGGAGTTTTTGCATTTGTATCTCAAAGTAAACAATCTGACACTTTGCCAGATACAGATGTGACCCCAACTGTCACAGAGTCTGTAAATCCATCAGCAAGTCCAACAGAGTCCTTTAGTTCGCTAGGGGTTTCCGTTGTTTTACAAGCAACTGGCAGAAGTTGGATTACCGCAACAGGATCTGCTGGCAATTCCCTCTATTCAAGTTTCATCAATTCTGGAGACACGATTACATTGACTGATCCAGTAAATGTGGCATTAATCATTGGAGATGCTGGAGTCGTAAACGTAACAGTGAATGATGAGAATCTCGGATACTTGGGAACTTACGGATCTTCGGTAGAAATTACATTCCCTACCGAATAAAACTTTGCTAAGGCCTTTAGGCTTGCACAATGACCACACCAACAAAATCAGTCCACATTCTTACTTTGGGATGTGCACGCAACGAGACTGATAGCGATGAACTTGCAGGTCGGCTAAATAATGCAGGTTGGGAATTGGTTGATGATCCAGCAGATGCGACTGCAGTTTTGGTAAATACTTGTGGATTCGTTGAGGCAGCTAAATCCGATTCAATTCAAACACTTTTGCAAACCGCAGATCTCAAAGCAGATGGAGTGGTTAAAGCTGTCGTAGCTATCGGATGTATGGCAGAACGTTACGGAAATGAACTAGCTGCAGAGATTCCTGATGCAGACGCCGTTTTAGGTTTCGATGCTTACGAGGATCTCGGAACTACTCTTGCGAAAATTGTGGGTGGCCAGAAAATGGATAGCCACACTCCAATAGATCGCAGATTGAATACTCCAAAAGCACCAAGTGAACGCGAACACTCATCAAGCGGAGAAGTTATTCGATTGCGACTAGATTCGAAACCAGTTGCTCCTCTCAAAATCGCCAGCGGATGCGACCGTCGCTGCACATTCTGCGCAATTCCTGCCTTCCGCGGTTCTTATGTATCGCGCAGACCAACAGACATAATTGCTGAAGCTGTTTGGCTAAGCGAACGTGGTGTACGCGAACTTTTCCTAGTAAGTGAAAATACAACTTCCTATGGCAAAGACCTCGGAGATATGAATCTCCTCGAAGCTTTGCTACCAGCTCTTTCAAGTATTGAAAAGATTGAACGTATCCGATTGTCTTACCTGCAGCCTGCAGAAATGCGACCTCAACTTTTGAATGCAATCCTTAACACCGAAAAAGTTGTACCGTATTTTGATTTATCTTTCCAACATGCATCCGCAACCGTTTTGCGACGGATGCGCCGATTCGGATCCAAGAATGAATTCCTCGAACTTATTGCAACTATTCGCAAACAAAGTCCTGATGCGGGTATTCGTTCAAACTTTATCGTTGGTTTCCCTGGTGAGACTGAAGAAGAGTTAGCTGAGTTGTGTGACTTCATTAACGAAGCTGAACTAGATGCAGTTGGAATCTTTGGTTATTCAGACGAAGACGGAACAGAAGCTTTCTCGTTTGGAGAAAAACTCTCACAAAATGAAGTGAATCGTCGAGTTGAGTACGTAACATCACTAGCGGATGAGGTCACTAACCAAAAAGCTGAAAGCCGAATCGGTTTGCAGGTTTCAGTGCTTATCGAAAGCGTTTCGGATGACTTCGAAGGACGTGCAGAGTTTCAAGGTCCAGAAGTAGATGGAAACTGCAGAGTGCTATCGGATAGAGATTTGCAAGTTGGAGATTTTGTCACTGGGGTCGTGGTTTCAAATGATGGTGCAGACCTCGTGGTTGAGGAGATTGCTAACTAATGCAAAATCCAAACCTATACACAATTATGCGCATTCTCCTCGTGCCAGTTTTTCTCTATACATTATTGACGCTTGAGAATTATTTAGTTGCTGTGGTTGTGTTTTGGGTAGCAGCCATTACTGACTTAATTGATGGTCACCTCGCACGTAAACTCAACTTAATTTCTAACTTCGGAAAAATCGCAGATCCGATTGCTGATAAAGCTTTGACGGGAGGAGCTTGGATTGGTTTATCAATACTAGGTTTTATTCCTTGGGTTGCAACTGTTTTAATTTTAATTAGAGAAGTAGGCATCACAATTTTGCGTCTGCGAGTTCTAAATAAGAACGTAGTGGCGGCAGATAAAGGTGGCAAAACCAAAACCACATTTCAAATCACAACAATATCTTTTTTCTTGGTCTCGCTTGGACTTGGCTGGAACTGGCTTGAAATCCCAAACAACTTTTTGTTATGGATAACAGTGGGCTTAACAACTTACACCGGCGCAAGATACTTACCACAACTTATTGGAACAAAAAATGTCTGATGCCCAACTCGCACTCGATGCCTTAACCGATCCAGAACTTCCACCAACAGAATGGGAATTCGCTCGGGCTGTTGTACTAGTTGCTAAATACGCAAAAGTTTCAATTGCAACTGCTGAATCTCTAACTGGAGGTTTATTAAGTTCGCTGCTTACTTCAGTGCCTGGATCTTCAGAAGTGTTCCAAGGTGGAGTGGTTGCTTACTCAAATTCGGCAAAGCAACAAGTGTTGAAACTCGATGCGACATTAATTGCTAGCGGAGTTATTACAACCGAAGTAGCGCTGGCGATGGCCACAAATGTTTCGGAAGTTTTGGGTTCGAATATTG
>JBDKLK010000087.1:0-5069 GCA_039795655.1 Actinomycetota bacterium | reverse complement strand
GTGTGAAGGGTGTCTGAAACAAAAACTGAAGAAGTATCTACATTGTGTCGATCTAGCCAAGAACGATAATCTGCAAAGTCAGGACCAACCGCGCCAACCAAAATCGGATTCAGACCAAGAACTCCCATACCAAAACAAATATTTGGCGCTACTCCGCCGCGACGGATTTCTAAATCGTCAACCAAGAAAGAGAGTGAAATTCTGTCAAGCTTTTCTGCCACAATGGAATCGGCAAACTTGCCGTGAAAACGCATCAAGTGGTCGGTGGCGATAGAACCAGTAATTGCGATCTTCATAATTCCTCCAGCAGTAGTTTTGCACAAACAGTTTCACATAAATAAAAAGCGCGCCAGTTGCCTGACGCGCAATTTAGTTTGAGTTAGCAGAATGACTTTCCGCAGCCACAACCACCGGTTGCTAGCGGATTTTCAATCTTGAAGCCTGATTCGCTTAGTGAATCTACATAATCGATCACAGCACCGTTGATGTATTCAGCGCTTGAACGATCAACGACAACTTTGACACCTGAGAATTCTTTGACGATGTCGCCTTCGAGTGCGTTGTTGTCAAAGAACAAGTCGTATTGGAAACCTGCACATCCACCTGGCTTAACAGCCACGCGCAATGCCAAGCCTGCTTCGCCTTCAGCATCAATCAAAGACTTAACTTTGGTGGCTGCAGAATCGGTCAGAATCAGACCAGTTTGTACTGTTTCGATATTTGTTACATCCATTGTTTCTCCTCAAGGTGTTACCTGGCAAAGATTAACGCAAGAGCGAGATTTAGCGATTCCAAGTTCGCGCAACCCGCTCTGCAAGCAAGGCCAGAGACTCTTTCGGCTGACTTAGTGCAGATTCAAGGCCACAGAATTCTTCTAAGCTAAAAGCACTAGCCACTCCGATGGATTGCCATTCGCGACGCCCGATTTCCACTTGTCCTGCCAGGACGATTGTTGGAACTCCGAACGACATAGCGGTTTTAGCAAGTCCCGTGACCGCCTTCCCGTCAAGGCTTTGCCAGTCGAATTTTCCCTCACCCGTGATCACTAAATCGCTTTTGGAAATGATGTTTGGGATTCTTAAAATTTCCATCACCCGCATCACACCTGAAGAACGTGTGGCACCGAGGTGAATTAGTGCGAAACCGATTCCTCCAGCAGCCCCAGCCCCTAACGCCACTGCAGCAGTTTTGCCGTCTTGGCGTTTTCCAAGAACTGATGCGAGATGTGTTAAAGATTCTTCGATGAATTCAACCTCTAATTCGTCTGCACCTTTTTGCGGAGCAAAAACCTTGGCCGCTCCGCGAGCACCGAGTAATGGGTTTTCGACATCAGTCAGAATTTCAATTGATATTCCAGCTAGCAAACTAGACGCTTGTGAAATATCAATTCGCGAAATCTTTGTTAAGTCCCGATTTCCATTTTTTAGGTAATCGCACTCTCGGTCTTGAGAATCAAAAGCGACTGCACCAAGTGCCGCCAACAAGCCAGCACCACCATCGCTGACATTGGTTCCACCTAAGCCAATGATGGTTCGCTTAAAACCATTTTTGATTGCATCCCGAATAAGTTCGCCGACTGCAAACGAACTTCGGATTGTCGGATCTGGGTTTGAAAAAACTGTGTTGTTGATTCCGACCACTTTTGCCACTTCGATGTAACAAGTGGTGTCCTTGAACGCATATTCTGTGCTGAAAGAATTGCCCGAGTCTGAGGTGACATCCACGTAGCGACTTTTTAGTTGTAGTGCCACCCTGACCGAATCAAGAAATCCTTCACCGCCATCCGAAATGGGGATGACTTGAAGCTCCGAATTTGAGGTGAATCTTGACCAACCTTCACAGATAGCCAAAGCCGCGTCGCTTGCAGTTAATGTGCCGGCAAACTTGTCGGGGCACACCAGAATTCGCATTGGCAAAACGTATGCCATTAAGTCGTGCGAAGATTCGCCAATGAGCGCTAATTTCACCGAGCCGACAGCCAGCCCGTTGACCTTGCTATTGCGAGGACAGGATGTTGACCTCAAAAGTGAACGTGGCGTCTCCTGTCCAGGAGATTTGCCAGCGCCAAGCGATCCTGATCTAGTTGAGCGTGCAAAAGCGGCAAAACAAAAACTCGGAAAAAACGTTTTTATTCTTGGACATCATTACCAGCGAGATGAAGTAATTCAGTTCGCCGATGTAACTGGTGATTCGTTTAAGTTAGCCCAAAAAGCGGCAGATTCACCAGAATCTAAATTCATTGTTTTTTGCGGAGTACATTTCATGGCAGAAAGTGCCGACATTCTGACTTCAGAAAATCAACAAGTCTTGCTACCCGATATGCAAGCCGGATGTTCAATGGCTGACATGGCAAGCGCTGAACAAGTTGATGATGCTTGGAAAGAATTTGAACGAATCGGAATTGCAAGCGATGTACTTCCAATTACTTACATGAACTCAACCGCAGCCATTAAATCTTTCACTGGTAAGAACGGTGGCACAGTTTGCACATCATCAAATGCTGCACGTGCTATGTCATGGGCTTTTGCACAAAAATCCAAGATATTCTTTTTGCCCGATCAACATTTAGGACGCAACACCGCAGTTCTTGAACTCGGGTTATCACTCGAGGATTGTGTTTTGTGGGATCCAAATAAACCGCTTGGTGGGCTTACCGAGGAACAATTGAAAGCCGCCAAGGTAATTCTTTGGCGCGGACACTGCTCGGTTCACGGACGTTTTAGTGAACAAAATGTGATTGATGTTCGTAAGGAAATTCCTGGAGTTAATGTTCTAGTGCATCCTGAGTGCAAGCACGAAGTAGTTTCAAACGCAGACTACGTTGGTTCAACTGAGAAAATCATTCAGACATTGGCTGCCGCTCATGCAGGCACTAAATGGGCAATCGGAACAGAGCTAAATCTTGTGCGGCGATTGGCAAATCAATTTCCAGACAAGCAAATCACTTACCTTGATAAAACAATTTGCTACTGCTCAACTATGAACCGAATAGACCTACCTCATCTAGTTTGGATTTTGGAATCTCTCGTAGACAACCGAATTCACAATGTAATCACGGTTGACTCCGAGGTTGCAAAAAATGCGAAACTTGCACTAGATCGAATGCTGGCGCTGCCAGCTGCAATTGCTCCAGTAGATTAAGAAGTCAATCCCCTAGTTAGGCTTTAGGTATGAGTTCAGAAAACAAAGGTCAGCCAACGCGTAGCCGTAAAGAAGCTGAAGCTGCACGTAAACAATCTTTGAAAATACCTAAAGATAAAAAACGTGCAAGAGCTGCAATGCGGGGTCGTGAAATGGATTCGCGAATTTTGGCTCGCAAGGCGCTTTACACTCTTGATGAAAAACATCTACCTACCCGCGATAAAGGTCCAGTCAAGAAGTTCGTTCGCCACTACACCGATTCAAGACTTACTTTGGCAGAAATCTTTATGCCAATCACCTTTCTTTCTTTGATTCTGACTCTGGCGGTTCCTTCATCTGGAGCATCTGCAAATAATGTGATCGCAGCTTTCAATCTATTTTTTGTTTTCATGATGCTTGCACTTGTTATTGACATACTTTTCTTTGCAATTCGCCTTAGAGGCAAACTGAAGAAGGAATTTACAAAGAGCGAAACCAAAGGGGCACTCTTTTACGGCATCAGCCGAAGTCTGACTTTGCGTTCAATGCGTCTTCCTAAGCCAGCCGTCTCAATCGGTGGAGCGCCACGCACCATCAAGATACCCAAATCCCTTCAGGACTGACCCCTTCGGTTAGGCTTGCAGACATAACTAAATATCGGTTTTCGATACCCAGGGGAAGTCGGTCCAATTCCGACACTGACCCGCAACCGTAGGTTTGCACAAGCAAACGAGTCGGAGCACCTGGCGAAAACAAAACACCCAAACGTCGTGGTCTACGTAGGTGGCAATAGTTGCCCTCGCTTATTCGCATTTGGTTCACACAATGGATAGCCGAGGGTTTTTCTTTTGACGCATTCGTTGACTCCTTATAAATGAGGTCAACATGAAAAAACATTTAACACTACTAACAACATTTGTTGTTGCTCTAATTTCTATTCTGCCAATTTCAAATGCCAGCGCAGAAACCGCCTGGCGCTATTGGAGTTACTGGCAACTCAATGATGGAACTTGGGAAATGGCAATGACTGGCGCTGCAGACGTCAAAGCCGAAGACGGCCAGGTTCAAGGTTGGCGCTACATCACAGCTGGCATGGAAGTCACAGCAGATCTTGCACCTCGTACCGATGAAACTTTCGAAACCATTTGTGCAGATGTTGAAAAGAAAGACGGCATTGCACGAGTTGCTCTAGTTGTTGACTTTGGTGATGCTTCTGATTATTCAAATCCCGACGATATTGAGAATCTTCAATCATCCGCCACATCTTGTGTTGAAATAAATGAAGGGGATCCGTCCTCACTGCTTCTTGGTTCAGAATTCGAAGTGCGCGAAGAAACCGGCATGGTTTGCGGTGTTAACAATCTACCTGCAACTGGCTGTGGCGAAGAAGTGGAAATTCCTGCCACTGAAGAACCTGAGCTAACCACAACTTCACTTGAGGGTGAAGTTGAAGATGACGAAGGTAATTTGCTGATCAATCTTGGCGGCGCACTAGCTGCAGTGGGAATCGGATTCTTTATCTACAAGAAATTCAAGAAAAACTAGATGTCTCTAACCGCGCAGGTAAGCAAACAAGCGAACCAATTCCATATTGGAACTTGGTGGATTTGGGCTGCCTGCGCGGTTGTTTCAATGTCGGTTAATCCTGATCTGATTTTTGTTGCAATATATGTAGGCAGTGCTATATATGTAAGCAGATTCCTTTCTCGGGATGAAAAAAGTTGGCGCACATTTGTTTTGATGCTTCGTGTTGCCATCGGAATCTTGATTGCTCGCGTAATTTTGCAAATCTTACTTGGCGTTCCTGTTGGCTCTGAGATTCTCTTCAGGCTTCCTGAGCTTGAATTACCGCAGTGGTTCTCAGGTCTTCGTGTTGGAGGGATTGTCACAAGGGAAAGTCTGGTTGCATCACTCAATGACAGCCTCCATTTGAGCGGGTTAATTGTCAT
>JBDKLK010000086.1:0-5105 GCA_039795655.1 Actinomycetota bacterium | reverse complement strand
GGCAATCCGGTTACATATGCCGCATACATCGCACCTGCATTATTAGCTACGAGCGCAATGAATGGCGCAATCTATGACTCAACCTGGAATGTGTTTTTCAGAATGCATTTTGGTAAGCAGTATCAAGCAACACTCGCAACATCCATGGGCCCACTAGATCTCGCATTAGGTGAAATGAGTTGGGCTTTGTTGCGTGGATTGGTCTATGCCATTGGATTCATGTTTGTCAGCCTTGGTTTCGGTCTGATTATTTCTCCGTACGCGTGGCTCGCAATTCCAGCAGCACTTTTAATAGCTTTTGCTTTTGCTGCAATTGGTATGGCAGTAACTTCATATTTGGAATCATTCACTCAAATGAACTGGATAAATTTCTTCCTGATGCCAATGTTCCTGTTTTCGGGCACGTTTTATCCTGTAAGCGTTTTCCCGCAATTCATTCAAAGCATCGTGAACTGTCTCCCACTTGCTCAAGCGGTAGACCTAACAAGAAGTTTGATGCTCGGTAACGTCGATTCGCATTTGCTAGTGCCGATTTCTTACTTCGTCACAATGATCGTTTTTGGGCTTTACTTCACCACTAGAAGACTTACCGCACTCTTTATGCGTTAAGACTTCGACACCAATCTATTGGCTCCCGTCCGTTTTTTCTCAATATTTCATTGACCTTTGAAAAAGGTTTGCTACCAAAGAAACCGCGATGTGATGAGAGTGGACTTGGGTGTACAGAACCAACAATTCTGTCAGGACTGATTATTAAACCGAACCTAGCAGCGGAGTTGCCCCATAGAACAAGAACCAGATTGGGATTCTTGCTAGAAATGAATTCAATCAGGTTCCAAACAAAAGCATCCCAACCGAAATCTCGATGACTATTTGATTCGCCTTCATTTACAGTTAAAGTGGTATTAAGAAGCATCACCCCTGATTCACTCCAAGAATGAAGCAAGTCAGGATTCCCGTTTTCGCAGCCAATATCGTTTTGCAATTCTTTAAGAATGTTTCGCAAACTGCCTGGAATCGTCTTCTTGCCTTTGGATATTGCGAAGGCTAATCCGCAGGCATCGGCAGAATTCGGATATGGATCCTGTCCTACGATGACAACAGCAATCTTTTCAAGCGGAATTTCGAGGCAACGTAATACTTGATTATCCGCTGGAAGGATTCGATGATTTTTAGATTGAATATCTACCTTCTCGCGAATGCTCGCAAGTAAATCTTTCTGACTTACTAAGAATGAAGACCAAGAGCCATCGACATTCGCAAACCAGGAATTGGTCATTGTTTAAAGCAGTGTTCCTGCATGGGCTAACGCTGAACGAACCACTCGATCTTGCCCGCCAGACATTTCTGAACGAACCGATTGACTTGAAGCCTCTTCCACACTTAGCCAGACCAAATCAAGTGCATCTTGTGAAGGTTGGCAATCTCCTGTGACAGCTACAACGTAACTCAAAGCGACTGCGTGTTGCCGAAGATCTTGGTAACCCGTCACGGAAACATCAGGGAAGTACTCAATAACGTCGAACGGTTGCAAAGAAACCGGAATTCTTGGGAAGGCTACGGGTCCTAAATCTTTGAGAATATGGCGAGCAACCGCATCTCGAACTTTTTCACCGTAGTGAACCCTGCCGGCAACTATTGAACGCGTAATTGCGCCGTCAGGAGTAACGGTCAGCAAAAGACCAACATGCGTAACTGCGCCTGTGTTGTCTACGCGAACAGGTACAACATTTACGTAGAGAATTGGTAAGCGTGCGCGAGCTTCTTCTAGCATTTCAGAAGAAAGCCATTGGGTGCGATGTTCGGTATCAAAACTCATAAGGCTTGTTTACCAAAAAATTGCGCTAAAGATGCTGTCACACGCAACGAACTATTTGGGATTAATGCTCCAACGAAGACCCCGGGCTGTTGAGATCCGATCAACATGTAAATTGATTCCAAAGGTTGAAGACATAATTTCGTCTGTAAGCATTTCGCTAATTTCACCTTTAGCGACTATCTCGCCATCTTTGAGGCAAAGCACGTGAGTAAAACCGTCCGGAATCTCTTCAACATGATGCGTGATTAACACCAGAACTGGAGAGTTAGGGTTCTTTGCAAATCTCTCAAGCTGAGTAACCATTTCTTCGCGACCTACTATGTCTAGGCCGGCGGCAGGTTCATCCATTAACAAAATCTCAGGATTAGCCATCAATGCGCGAGCGATCAATACTCGCTTCTTCTCACCTTCTGAAAGTACTTTGAATGGTTGATCTGCTAATGAATCCACAGACCAGTCCTTCATCAAATTCTTGGCTCGAACGATGTCAGCCGTGTCGTAATTTTCTCGCCAGGTTCCTGTCATTGAATAGGCAGAAGTCTTGACAACATCAAGTGCTGTTTCATGCTCGGGAAAATGCTCAATCATTGATGCCGATGCGAATCCAACTCGAGGTTTAATTTCAAAAACATCTACCAATCCGAGGAACTCTCCAAGTATCTCAACCAAGCCTTCTGTCGGGAAAACCATTGTTTGAAAGATTTGCAGCAGCGTGGTTTTGCCTGCACCGTTGGGGCCGATAACTACCCATCTCTCTGCATCGTTGATGCTCCAGGAGATGTTTTTAAGAATCTTTTTGCCACTGCGTACGACACTAACGTCCACCATTGCAATGACTTGATTCATGCAATAAGCCTATCGGCACGAATGCAAACCGCTAAGGTTCGCCTGTGACACAATCATTGATGCTAAATATCACTGGCCTCGACCAGAAAGGCATTACTTCGCGATTGTTTGAGTCCCTACCCGCAAACATAGTTATCCAGGACGTAGAACAAGTAGTAGTGCAAGGCATCCTCACATTGGCTGTTTTAGTTGAGTTAACCAGCGACCAAGATCCGTCTACTATCGCAGACAATGTTCGCAAAGATCTCTTGCCTCTAGGTATTCAAGTTTCGAGTGAAGTCACAAACTCAAATGAAAATAGTCCACACACCGAGCTTGTTATCACTGTTCTAGGCTCCCCTTTGCAAGGTGATGCACTTTCCAAAATTGCCCAAATCGTCGTGAATAGTGGCGCAAATATCGATCGAATCGAAAGAATTGCTGCTTATCCAGTCACAGCTCTTGAAATCAAAGTGTCACAAGGTGAAATATCTAGTTTGCGTAGATCTTTGGCAGCCGCAGCAAACGAACACGGCTTCGATATCGCAGTCCAGAGCAGTGGCCTAAATCGACGTGGACGGCAGCTCGTTGTTATGGATGTTGATAGCACTGTAATCCAAGATGAAGTTGTCGAATTGCTAGCAAACCATGCTGGCGTAGGTGGAAAAGTTAAAGAAATAACAGATCGGGCGATGGCTGGTGAAATTGACTTCGCTCAAAGTCTGCGCGAACGCGTTGCGTTGCTTGAAGGCTTGCCAGAAATCATTTTTGATGAAGTTTACAAAGAAATTCGCCTAACGCCTGGAGCGCGAACTCTTTGCAGGGTTCTAAAGAATCTCGATTTTCATATTGCACTAGTTTCTGGCGGTTTCACTCAGGTAGTCGAACCACTAGGCGAAATGCTAAATGTAGATCACATCAAGGCCAATATGCTAGAAGTAGTCGAAGGGAAATTGACCGGAAAAGTTATTGGTGACATTGTTGATCGTCCCGGTAAAGCTGAAGCATTGAGGCAATTCGCCAAAGATCACCATATTCCGCTAAACAGAACTATCGCTATTGGTGACGGAGCTAACGATCTAGACATGCTTGACGCTGCTGGTCTAGGTATTGCATTTAATGCTAAACCAATTGTGCGCAATGCAGCCGATGCGAGTGTGAATGTTCCTTATTTGGATTCAGTGCTTTATTTCTTAGGAATTACCCGCGCAGAAATCGAAAAATTCGATGCCGACTCAGGCCATTCAACTCAGTACAAAGATATCCACCACACGCACAGTCACTAACTGTGATTAGTCTCGGTCTTGGATTTCGGGATTAGCTCTTGCCGTGATTCTGGCAATTGTCTGTGCGGGGTCTACTCCCCACTCGCCTTCTGTCTTAAGGTGCCAAATACTTAGCGTCGGAAAACTTTCTAAACGCTCACCAGACAGCATCACTCCAATCCCTGCGATTGCAGGGTTATGACCAACAAGAATTATGTTTTCTTTTGATTGCTTTTGCAGAACTTCGAGCAGATCTCCAACAGACGCCTGATACATTTTCTCAGAATACGTTTTTGTAGGTCTACATTCCAGATGCTTCTCTATCGCGGCCCAAGTTTCATGCGTTCTCTGCGAAGTGGAAATAACTGTATGGAAATAAAAAAGGTCAGATAAGGAATTGAAATATTTAGCAGCTACTTCACAATCTGATTTCCTATGCTTGTTCAAAGGACGATCAAAATCTGAAGTATTTATAGGCCAATCACTTTTTGCGTGACGAACCAAAATAAGCTGCTTCATTAGCCAGCACCTATTTACCCAGCTACTGCGTGAACGCCACCATCACAATGGACAATTTCACCTGTTGTCTTGGGGAACCAGTCGCTCATTAAACCAATACAAGTTCTTGCGGTTGGTTCTGAGTCCTTAGTGTCCCAACCAATAGGCGCGCGGGTATTCCAAATAGATTCAATACGATGAAAATCTGGGATGCTCTTGGCTGCCATTGTGCCAATCGGTCCCGCCGCGACTAGGTTCACTCGAATGCCTTTAGGGCCTAAATCTCTAGCAAGATAACGACAAGTGGATTCAAATGCAGCTTTAGCTACGCCCATCCAGTCATAGATCGGCCATGCAATAGTTGCATCGAAGGTCAAACCAACAACACTGCTTCCTGGCTGCATTAAAGGTAAACATGCCACTGAAAGAGATTTCAAGGAGTATGCACTTGTATGCATGGCTACTGAAACATCCTCCCAAGTTGTGTTTAAGAAATTGCCACCTAGAGCGGTTTGTGGAGCAAAACCAATTGAGTGTAAAACTCCGTCAAGGCTTGGGACGTGCTCCTTTACTCGCTCTGCCAAGGTGTCTAGGTGCTCTTGATTTGTAACGTCAAGTTCGATCACTGGGGCTTCTACGGCGAGTTTCTTTGCAACTCGTTGTGTAATTGACATTGCACGCCCGAAACCAGTTAAGAC
>JBDKLK010000085.1:0-5200 GCA_039795655.1 Actinomycetota bacterium | reverse complement strand
AAGAATGCTGCTTACAACTGTAGATTTACCGCAACCACTAGGACCTATCAATCCAACGATTTCACCGCGAGAGACTTCTAGAGATAATTTTTCAACAACAACATTTTCATCCCAAGCAAGAGAGACATTTTTTAAACTCAACTTCCGTGGATTGATCAAAGTAGTTTCTGGGTTAATCGTTACTGGATTTTTTAAGTGGATGAAATCGTCTATCCGTGCTCTGGCTACTTTGGTGCGTCCAGCAGCTGATGAAACCAGACTAAACGTGCCAACAATTTCGGCACTTGCCCATGGCAACAAAGCGACTACCGCAATCATCTGCCCTGACAATCCACCTTGACCGAAAGCGGTAACTGCTGCAATAAATCCTAGGAAAACAGCGGCACCAGAACTAATTCCGTTCAAAGCCGAAGTAATTCCAGCCCACAAACTTGATTTTGATTCGACTGATACTCGTTTTCTTTCAAGTAAATCTAAGTTTGAAACGTAGTGCTTCGTTTGATCAAGCACTCGCAGGTGGCTTGAAGAAACTACTGCTGAATACACCGAACTATTGATTTTGTTACGAACTGAAATTGCATCTTGTGCAATTCTATTTTCAATCCGCGAGGTAATTCTCGGCACAATGAATCCGGAGACCAAGAAACTTATGGCGAAAACTATTCCTGCCAATGGCAAAATCAAAAACTGAAGAATTACCAAAAGCACCGCGCTCAAACTTGCGGCGGCGAACGGAACTCTGACTCGCGTAATTTCGTCTTGAAGTAAATCCGAATCACTGGTTAATCTGTCTAAAGTGTCAGAACTGCGTAGTCGCCAAACACCTACAGGGCCGAGGCGTGCTGCCGCATTCCAAAGTTGAACTCGAAGCTGAGTGGTGCCGCTGAGTGCAACCTCGTGTGAGACCACTCGTTCCAACCATCTAAATACACCACGTGAAATACCGAAAAATCGCACAGCCACAATCGCAACCTGTAAAACCATAATAGGTGGCATCAAAGCAGCAGAGCTAATTAACCAAGCTCCAGTAGATACCAAACCAACTGCACTTAACATTGTTGCTGCTGTTAAAACTACTGCCCAATAAATGCTCATTTAGCACCGCCGAATTCGATTATGGAATCAGCAATTTGCACAAAATTCTCTCGATGTGCCACTGCGAGAACTGCTCCGCCATCTTTCGTAAAACTTCGGACGGCATCAATAATTTTTTGTTCGCTCAATTCATCTAGCGCAGCACTTGGTTCATCAAGTAACAAAATATTCGGTTTGCGCAATAAAGCATGAGCGATTGCAATCCGTCGACGTTGACCAATCGAAACTCCTTGACTCCGATCGCTAATCCGGTGGTCAAGACTTAGTTCAAGGCCAACATTGTGGAGTGACTCAACTAGCTCATCATCATCTACTTCTCGCTCCAAACCAAATAGCAATACTTCGCGCAAACTTCCCTCGACGAGATAAGGATTTTGCGGAACTAGAGCGAAATTGGTCGCAAAAGAAAACTGGCTCAATTCGTTTGCACTGCAGTCACTCGGTACTTCACCACAGATTGCCCGAAGCAGTGTGGTCTTGCCAATTCCACTTGGACCAACCACAACAGTGATTTCTCCGGCTTTCACTTCACCTTCGGGGATTTGAATTCGACCATCGCCAAGTTGAATAAGTTGTCTTGACCAAGAAACCGTGTTGATTGTTTTTTCGATATTGCCGCGTTGCACCAGCTCTGAATCCAAGATTTTGGTGACTTGATTCCATGCTTCCATTCCTTCTACTGCTGCATGGAAATGCACACCGAGCATTCTTAGCGGTGCATACACATCCGGAGCCAGGATTAGAACGGCTAAGCCTTTCCAAAGTTCAACTTCACCATTGACAAGTCTTAATCCGATAGCGACTGCCACAATCGCAACTGAAATGGTGGCAAGCAACTCCAAAACAAAGGCTGATAAAAAGGAAATCTTAAGCACTTTCATCGTTGCTTCTTGTTGCAACTTTCCAATTCGTTCGATTTCATCGGCTTGTTGTTTCGCTCGATTGAAAATTGTTAGTTCTGGTAATCCGTTCATTAAGTCGGCGATGGTTGCGACAAGTTTTGTTACTTGGTTCCAGTGTTTTTCAACATTTGCTGAAGTAAACCAGCCAACCAATGCCATAAACAGTGGAATCAAAGGAATAGTAATTACCAACACCAAAGCAGCGGTTGGATCAAGTGCAAGAATCACGCAACCGATACCAAGAGGCACAACCGCTGAAATCACAAGTTGCGGTAAATACCTTGCCACGTAAATTTCGATTCCATCAATACCGCGAGTGAGTAGTGAAACCGCACTTCCAGATGGAATTGGAAGATTTTGGATCTGCAGAATTTTAGAAATTGATTTGACTCGAGTTTCGCTTACAGCTTTAAGTCCGTATTTTCTGCTGAGTGCTTCGTTTGCACTGGTAACCAAAGTTCTCACGAACCACGCTGCTGCTGCGATACCAACTAAAGGCAATACTGCAGAAATTGCACTGTGTAATAAAAAGGCATCGCTAATTGCAGATGCAGTGAAAATAGCCTGCACTACAAGTGCAGCAGCACTTATAAATGCCAAAAGGACGGTGAAACCGATTGCCCCTCTGATTGGTTTTATTTCCCCCGCCAATCGAGGATCAAAAGGTCGCACCGTCCTAGTTTGCCAAACGAACTATGCGTTGATGTGATCCAAGGTTCCCTTTTCAGGGTCTTGAATCATGTCTGCGGTTAGACGCTTTCGAAATACCCAGTAAGTCCAGCCTTGGTAGGCCAAAACTATTGGGGTCATCACCAATGCGACAATCGTCATGATCTTCAACGTGCCTTCTGTAGAAGATGCATTTGCAATAGTTAAACCAACTTGAGTGCGATCAATATTAGGCATCACATTTGGATACATGAAGCCAATTACTGAAACCACAGCCATTGCGAGTGTAAGTGCACTAAAGGTGAATGCCCAGCCTTCACGACCTTTTTGCATTGTTGCAAGACCAGCTAGCCAAGAAACAGCAGCGACAAGCACTGGAGCCCAAGTCCAGGTGTTTTCGCTGTAAGCAAGTTGCGCCCATAGCAAGAAAAGGACTGCAAGCACGGTTGCAACTAGACCAAGCTTGATTGCAAGTGCTCGTGCGCGGTAGCGCATTTCACCATCTGTTTTTAATGAAATGAATATTGCACCGTGGGTCATAAACAATGTGAGGGTTACTAAACCACCTAGGAGAGCAAAAGGATTTAGCAATGCAAAGAAACCACCGACATAAATGAAACCACCGGAAGCAACTTTTTCAAGTTCAACACCGCGTACAAGATTTGCGAAAGCTACACCCCATAGAAGTGCTGGCAGGAATGATCCAACAACAATTGCAAGATCCCAGCGTCCACGCCATTTAACGTCACCGTACTTACTGCGGTATTCGAAAGCGACACCGCGAATAATCAAAGCAAGCAAAATTAGAAATAGTGGAAGATAAAAACCACTGAACAAAGTTGCGTACCACTCTGGGAATGCAGCAAATGTTGCACCACCAGCTACTAGCAACCAAACTTCATTGCCATCCCATAGCGGTCCTAGAGTTGTGAGCAAGGTTCGCTTTTCAGCTTCGGTCTTACCAAGAACTGGTAACAATATTCCAACACCGAAGTCAAATCCTTCAAGTACGAAGTAACCGACCCATAGAACTGCAATCAACGCAATCCAAACTGTTTGTAGAGTCTCGAGATTAAACATCTAAATCATTCTCCTAGTACGCAAACGTCAATGGTTGATCTGCTTTTCGATCGAAAGGATCTTCAACAGCTTCTGGTGGACCTTGCTTAATAGTCTTGGTAAATAGTCCGTACTCAATAACGGCGAGAACTCCGTAAAGAAGTGTGAAGCCAATCATTGTGAATAGAACCGCACTTGATTCAACGCCAGGTGAAACACCTTGTGACGTTTGCAATTCACCGAATACCAGCCAAGGTTGGCGGCCAAGTTCGGTAAACATCCAACCAAATGAAATTGCAAATAACGGTGCAAAAGTGATTGCCATTGATGCACGTAGGAACCACTTTGATTTAGGAGTTGCACCTTTTCGGGTAACCCAAAGCGCTACAGCGCCATAAAGTGATGCCAGCATTCCTAGACCAATCATGATGCGGAAAGTCCAGTAAGTGGTTGGAATATTTGGCATGTACCAACCTTCACCATAAGTTTGTGAGTACTCGGCTTGAAGATCATTCAAGCCTTTTACTTCACCTGCGGTGTCGCCGGTTGAAAGAAAGGACAACAAACCAGGAATCTTGATTTCTGTAGTTGCTTCGGTTCCTTCAAGATTTCCAATTGTGAAAATAGAGAAACCAGCATTGCTTTCAGTCTCATAGAGAGCTTCAGCAGCAGCCATTTTCATTGGTTGCTGAACCACCATTATCTTTGAGTCCATATCGCCAGTTACAGCAACTGCAAGTCCAGCAACTAGAGTTGTAATTGCACCAAACTTCAAGGTTAAACGAGCTACCTCAGCACTCTTATTTTTCATCAACAAGTAAGCACTAACACCTGCAACTAAAGCACCACTTGTTAGGAATGAAGAGGCCTCAGTGTGCAACCAAGCCACGTATGCAGTGTTTTGCGTAAGTACTTGCATGAAGTCTGTTAGCTCTGCACGGTTAGTTACTGGATTGATTTCGTATCCGACCGGATGTTGCATGAATGCATTTGCTGCCAAAATAAAGTATGCAGAAAGTGCGGTACCGATAGCGGCTAACCAAATTGTTGCGAGGTGAACTTTCTTTGGAAGTTTGTCCCAGCCGAAAATCCAAAGTCCAAGGAATGTTGATTCCAGGAAGAACGCAACCAAACCTTCAACCGCCAATGGTGCACCAAAGATGTCACCAACGAAACGTGAATAGTCTGACCAGTTCATACCGAACTGGAATTCCTGCACGATGCCGGTCACTACACCCATCGCAAAATTAATTAATAGTAATTTTCCAAAGAACTTAGTAGCTCTTAACCACTTCTCGTCATTCGTCCGAACCCATGCAGTTTGCATACCGGCAACCAAGAATGAGGTACCGAGGGTAATTGGAACGAAAAGGAAGTGGTAGACGGTAGTAATACCGAATTGCCAACGGGCGAGATCAAGTGAACTCATAAATTCCTCCAACTTTTATGCTCGTAGCATGCCTTTCAAGGCAGTC
>JBDKLK010000084.1:0-5225 GCA_039795655.1 Actinomycetota bacterium | reverse complement strand
TCGCGCATAACACCAGCTGTAACTGCACAAAGTTGTCCAGGCAAATCATTCTTCTGTAAACCACCGTAAGGTCCAGCTTCGATGTGGTGAACATTTACGCCAGGAAATGCTTCGATTTTGTTTGGCAGATCTGGTGAAGTTGAGCGAGTGAAAATGTCGACTTCAACGTTTCGCTCTGCTAGCCGTTTTGCAGTTTCTGCAATGTAGACGTTCATTCCACCAGCGTCGCCAGTTCCAGGATTATCCAACGGTGATGTGTGCACGCTTAAAACTGCAACGCGGCGAATTTCGTTTTTGTGAAGGCGAAATGTCATTTGTCTTCACCTTCTAAATCGCTGACGCCATAAGTTTCACCAGTCACGACGAATGCAACACGTCTCGCGATTGTTACACCGTGATCCGCGAATCTTTCGTAATAGCGCGAAAGCAAAGTTACGTCGATTGCTGCTTCAACTCCATGTTTCCATGAAGGATCAAGAACTGCTGTGAAAAGTTGGCGATGAATCTGATCCATCTCTGAATCTTCTTTTGTCATGTCTGCAGCAAACTGCAAATCACCAGTTTCAATGACTTTACCTGTTTGGCGAACGATTGAATTTGCTATGTCACCCATTTGCGCAAAAGTGTCAGCCAAATCTTCCGGCACACTTACATTAGGAAAACGCAAGCGAGCCTGTTTTGCGACGTGAGCCGCAAGGTCGCCCATACGTTCAAGCGTTGTAGACATTCGCAAGCTTGCGACTGTCATGCGGATATCTGCTTTAGAAAGATTTGGAGTTTCTAGAATTTCGAGACAATTTTCTTCAATGCTGTTGTTAATTTCATTGATTTTTGTGTCATCAGAAATGATTTGTTCGGCGAGGTGAACATCTGCAGACAAGAGGGCTTCAGTTGCACAGGACATAGCAATCTGAACCAAGCCAGTCATTTCGACTAGATTGTTCTGAACCCGAACGAGTCGGTCATTCGTCAGATTATCCATAATTCCTCATATTTCGAGGGTAAAGAATAGGGCGAATTAGGGGTTTGGGTTAATTTAAGGAAACCTAAGGTGAACTCTCGGGGAACAGCCCGTTTTTAGCCAATCTCAAAGTTAACAAAATCCATTTAGTACTTACTCTTGCCTTGTGTCTGAGAGCATAATTTCAAGCAAGGGAGCTGCTGTTCCGCCTGAAGTTGCGCGTATTTTGGAGCTTTTACCTCAAGCCTGGTTTGTGGCCAACAAAACTGGTGAAGTCCTTCAGGCATCTCCTCGGGCACTGGAGTACGGCCTCATCGTGCTTGATCAGGTCGAAGAACTCCAGACACTTGAATTAATCGCCCAATCACTTGATGTGCAATCGAGCATTGAACGCGAACTGCAGATTGCTAGAACTCGCACTCACAACGAACAAACTCTTTTGTTCCGCGTAACTCCAATCTTGGAAGACGCGGTTTTAGTTTTAATTGAAGACTTAACCCAAGAACGAAAACTTGATGAAATGCGCCGCGACTTTGTGGCTAACGTTTCACATGAGCTAAAAACTCCGGTTGGAGCGCTCTCGCTTCTCTCTGAAGCAATTCAGAGTGCAATTGGAGACCCAGAAAAAATCCTGCACTTTTCAAATCGAATGCATCACGAAGCTGACCGGCTTGCAACGCTCGTTGGTGATCTAATCGACCTTTCAAGTTTGCAAAAACATGATGGTTCCACAAATTTCGAATTGATTTCGGTTGATGAGTTGGTAACGGTTGCATTAGATGATGTGCAAATGCTTGCCACTGCTAAGAACATCGAAATGGTTGTTGGAGGAACTGGAAACCTTAGGGTAAATGGAAACCGTGATCAGCTAATTTCTGCGCTTCGCAATTTACTTACCAATGCAATTCATTATTCTCACGAAAATACCAGAGTCGCGATTGGCACTCGTGCAGTAGATGATGTTGTAGAAATCAGTGTTGTAGATCAAGGCATTGGTATTCCGCCTGCCGATCTCGAACGGGTATTTGAACGCTTTTTCCGAGTAGACCCAGCGCGCAGTCGCATCACAGGTGGTACCGGACTCGGACTTTCAATCGTGAAACATGTTTGTGTTGAACATGGTGGTGAATGCGTAGTTTGGAGCCAAGAAGGTCACGGCTCTACTTTCACTATTCGCCTTCCAAATCCAGATTTACCAACTAATCAAAATAAGGAGAAATCCGAATGACCCGCGTTCTAGTGGTTGAAGACGAAGAATCTTTCCGCGAAGCATTGGAATTTATGCTTAGCAAAGAAGGCTTTGAAGTAGCTCTCGCTGCATCTGGAACAGATGCTTTGATCGAGTTTGAACGCAATGGTGCTGACTTGATTCTTCTTGATTTAATGTTGCCAGGGATGAACGGCACTGAAGTTTGCCGAACCATTCGCAGTAAATCAAAAGTGCCAATCATCATGGTTACTGCGAAAGCTGATGAAGTGGACAAAGTTGTTGGTCTTGAAATTGGTGCAGATGACTATGTCACTAAACCATTTAGTTCTCGCGAATTAGTTGCCCGTATTCGGGCAGTTCTTCGACGCAACGCCGACTTTGAAGAAGACCCAGTTGTTTCAACACTTGAAGTTGGCCCAGTTCGTTTGGATACAGAACGCCACAAAGTTTCTGTTCGCGGTGAAGCAATCTCATTGCCACTAAAGGAATTTGATTTGCTCGAATTGCTAATGCGCAATGCAGGTCGTGTGTTAACTCGCGGCCAATTGATTGATCGCATCTGGGGAAGCAATTATGTTGGCGATACCAAAACTCTAGATGTGCATATCAAACGTTTGCGCGCCAAAATAGAACAAGACCCCGCAGAACCAGTTCATATCCTGACTGTGCGAGGTCTTGGTTATAAGTTTGAAAATTAATTCAACGCGAATGCGCTTGGATTAACTGATTCGTAGTAGTCGGTGTTTGCAAACACAAGTGCACGAACCTTTACGAAACCGTTTCTAGCGAATGCAAAATTAACTTTTACATCTTCACCGACTGCTGGGATATCAGCAACATTAAATACTGCACTGAATGGGGCTGTGAAGCTCAAAGTCAGTGTTGATTTAGGAGCAATTTCGAAACCTTGAGTCTTAACTGCAACCCCAGTAGAAGTATCAACCATATTCAAAAGGTCATAGTCTGAAGACGCACCCAACAAAGTGTCTGGTTCGTCAGATGTATTGACAATCACGGCAGTTAGGACTGCATTTGTTCCATCATTTATCACTAGAACTTCTTGTACTTTCAAATCACCAATAACAGCATCTGCACCGTTACCTGCTGGTCCCATTGTTGCTGTTTCTGGGACAGCTCCATAACCACATGCAGAGAGAGAAAAAGCCAACAAAAGTGAAGTGAGAATGATTGAAATTCGACGCATAGTGCAAGGTTAGTACACCTCTAAGAGGACTTAATTCTTAGTGCCAATACGCGGTTTTTGCTCTCAAAATGACCATTTTGAGACGTCATTTAGGCGTCAAAAGTCAGGGTAAACTTCGCCACCTATACGAAAGGCACCAACAAATGGCTTTTAAAGTTGGCGAAACTGTTGTTTACCCACATCACGGCGCATCAACGATTGTTGATATCAAGAAGCGCAAGATCGATGGTCGTGAAATTGAGTTCCTGATTCTTGACGTTCAGGCAGGCGGGCTTCGTATTGAGGTTCCATCCGGTAACGCTGAATATGTGGGTGTTCGAGATGTTGTCAGCAAAGAAGGCCTACAGGATGTGTTCAACATTCTGCGTCAGCCTTACATTGAAGAGCCAACAAACTGGTCACGTCGCTACAAAGCTAACGTTGAAAAAATTGCCTCTGGCGATGTAATCAAAGTTGCTGAAGTTGTTCGCGACCTTTACCGCCGCCAAGAAGACCGCGGTCTTTCAGCTGGCGAGAAGCGTATGCTTCAAAAAGCAATTCAAATCTTGAGTTCAGAAGTTGCATTGGCGCAAAAGTCAGACGATGTTGCAGCTACTGCCACAATCATGGATGTATTAGCAGCTTAACTTTGCGATATTGAGGTTGGTTAATGACTACTCAATCTGGACTATCTGTCCACATCGTTATTGCTGTTGAATCTGAGTTGGCGTTATTACCTTTAGGCTCAAACACAATTGCCGGGAATGCTGTCAATCGCGCTTTAGGCGCAGGTTGCAAACCCACTGTAAGTGTTTGGGTTAACCCAGCTTTGCGGGATAACTGGAACAGCCTAGACAAGAGACAACGCCAGAAATATGAAGTTGAAACTGCTGATTCACTTTTCGAAGTTGCGCAAGATTTAAAAGCAGATGTGTTGATGATTCACGATGCACAGCGACCATTAACTTTGAGCTCAACTTTTGATCGAGTTGCTGATCACATTTCAAATGAAGTTACTTCAGCTCGCCCTGCACACGTGGTCGTTGACACTTTGAAGATTGTCGATGAAAACCGAATCGTGACTGGAACAGTAAACCGTGACACTGTGCAGTCATTAACTTCGCCAGAAGGTTATTTGCGGGCAGCGATTACAGGGCGCAACGACAATGGCTGGACTTTCACAACTGGACACGGAAGTACTGAATTAGTCCGTGGTGACCAGGAGTCTTTGAAAGTGCGCAACCCAGAAGATGTGCAGTTAGTTGAATCCTTCTTGGTCTGGCAAACCCAATCCTAATAAGCCTCGAAGTTAATCTTCTTTTGGTTTGCGAAGCTCTTTTGCTTCTTCAATAAACTTTTTAGGTTGCTTGCGAATTGCTCGCGGCAATCCAGTGAACAAATACATTGGATCTGTAAGTAGTCGCTGAACGATTCGCCAAGGCTTTGTGGCAACTCGGTGCTCAAGATCTTTCACATACGCCTTACGCAAGTCGTGGGTATCGTGACGCATAACAGCATTGCAAGCACTGCATTTAGCTGTTGCAAGCAGACGACCGGCATAGGTGACTTGATGTTCAGTCTCTCTATTACACATTGCACAAAGCAGGATTGCAGTTTGTTTTTGGTTATCAGGCATATCGCATCACTTCAGACTAAAGGAGTTGCTGGCAAGGAGATGTTCCACCATCACCAGATCTTGTGGATAGGTAACTTTGATGTTGAGTGCGGTTCCACGAACACATTCAACATTCAAATCTGGGTAATACTTTTCCATACACATTGAGGTGTCGGAACCTTCGAAATTTTCTGCTCCAGCTTTTCTGTAAGCATCAAGAATTTCAGGAGCTGAAAAAACTTGTGGGGTTTGCACA
>JBDKLK010000083.1:0-5249 GCA_039795655.1 Actinomycetota bacterium | reverse complement strand
AGCGGCGAAAGACCGCTTGGCTTTCTGGGACAAACAAGCTGCTCGCCTAACCTGGCAGACTCCTTGGACTCAGACACTTGATTGGTCGAATGCGCCGTTTGCTAAATGGTTTGTTGGTGGCAAGCTCAACGTCGCTTACAACTGCGTTGATCGCCACGTCGAAAACGGTTTGGGCGACCGCGTTGCTTTCCATTTTGAAGGTGAACCGGGCGATACCCAAACTATTACTTACGCAAATCTTCAAGACCGAGTGAACAAAGCTGCAAACGCTTTGACCAGTTTGAATGTTGGCAAAGGTGATCGCGTTGCAATTTACATGCCGATGATTCCTGAAGCTGTAGTTGCAATGCTTGCATGCGCAAGAGTTGGCGCAGTTCACTCTGTTGTATTCGGCGGTTTTTCTGCTGAAGCTTTGCGTTCACGTATTGATGATGCACAAGCCAAACTTGTGATTACTGCAGACGGACAAAATCGTCGCGGAAGTGCAATGCCACTTAAGCCAGCGGTTGATGAAGCTGTTGCCCAAACACCAAGTGTCGAAAAAGTGTTAGTTGTAAAACGCACTGGTGGTGAAGTTACTTGGACCGACAAAGATATTTGGTGGCACGATTTAGTTGATGGCCAATCGATTGATCACAAACCAGAAGCTTTTGATTCTGAACAACCGCTTTACATTCTTTACACATCTGGCACTACTGGAAAACCAAAAGGAATTTTGCACACAAGCGGTGGCTACCTAACTCAAGCCGCTTACACCCACTTCAATGTGTTTGACCTAAAACCAGAAACCGATATTTACTGGTGCACCGCCGACATCGGTTGGGTGACTGGTCACTCCTACATTGTTTACGGACCGCTTTCTAATGGTGCTACTCAAGTGATTTATGAAGGAACTCCAGATACTCCTCACAAAGGTCGCTTCTGGGAAATCATTGAAAAATACGGTGTAACAATTTTCTACACCGCCCCAACAGCGATTCGTACTTTCATGAAATGGGGAACCGAATTCCCTGAGAAACACAACCTCAAATCACTACGCGTGCTTGGTTCTGTTGGTGAACCAATCAACCCAGAAGCGTGGATGTGGTACCGAGAAGTTATCGGTGGAAACAATTGCCCAATCGTTGATACTTGGTGGCAAACCGAAACTGGTGCAATCATGATTTCGCCACTTCCTGGCGTGACTGCAACCAAACCAGGTTCTGCAATGAAACCACTTCCTGGTATTGGCGCTGAGATTTTTGATGACAACGCAGAAGCTGTTGGAAACGGTCAAGGTGGTTATCTAGTTTTGACCGAACCATGGCCATCAATGTTGCGCGGCATTTGGGGAGATGACGAAAGATTCGTTGAAACTTACTGGTCACGTTTTGCTGGCAACTATTTCGCTGGCGACGGAGCTAAGTGGGATGAAGACGGTGCGATTTGGTTGCTAGGTCGCGTTGATGACGTGATGAACGTTTCAGGCCACCGCATCTCAACGACAGAAGTTGAATCTGCATTAGTTTCACATCCTGCAGTTGCCGAAGCAGCAGTAGTTGGTGCAAGTGATTCAACGACTGGCCAAGGAATTGTTGCGTTCGTGATTTTGCGCGGCGGCGTTGAAGATGGCGACGGTTTGGTAAAACAGCTTCGCGATCACGTCGCAAAAGAAATTGGTCCGATTGCAAAACCTCGCCAAATCATGGTGGTACCTGAGCTTCCAAAGACTCGTTCAGGAAAAATCATGCGCCGGTTGTTGCGTGACGTTGCAGAAAATCGCTCAATGGGCGATGCCACAACCCTTGCAGATCCGACAGTAATGAACTTGATTTCTCAGGGACTTGCAACTGGCAAGAGTGAAGACTGATTATTTGCGAAATTGGTCAAACCAATTCTGGGATAACCTTTCCTCATAGGAGGCATCATGACTAGCCCACTCGAAGAACAGACCGAAGTAACCCCAAAGCGTTTTGGTGAACTTGTCGCACAGTCGATTGCAGACATTCAAACATTGGTTCGCAACCAAATTGATCTTGCAGTAGCTGAACTCAAAGAGTCTGGTCGCCGCGCGCTTCGTTCTTCAGTATTCCTAATTACCGCTCTTGGATTCTTTGCAATATCAGGGCTTTTGTTGATAATCGCAATTGCTTTTGGCTTGGCTGAGTTTGGAATACCAACATGGTTGGCATTCGTGATCGACGCCGGCATTTTCATGCTGATTGCAGTTGTGCTGTTGTTGCTGGCAAAAAGCAATGCAAAGAAAGTTAAAGCGCCTACCAAATCAATGGATAGTGTCGAGAAAACTATTAATGATTTAACGGCTGCTGTCACTCGCACTGAACCAAATCAAGCTGAATCAGGTCAGAATTCTTGAGAGTTCCAGCTACTGATGCGGTAATTCGTGCAGTTGGCCCGTGGGAACATCGTGATGTCGCGGCAAACACTGCACGGTTTCACATTGTCGAAGCCGGTGATGGTCCACTTGTAATTTTGTTGCACGGTTTTCCAATGTTTTGGTGGACTTGGCGAAACTTGATTCCAAAATTTAGTGAGAATGGTTTTCGCGTTGTTGCGATGGATTTGCGCGGATACGGCGGAAGTGACCACACCCCGCACGGTTATGACCCAATGACAATCGCCGCTGATATCCGCGGTTTGATTTATGCGCTTGGCGAAACCAAAGCAATCTTGATCGGCCATGACTGGGGTGCAATTAGTGCCTGGGCGGTCGCTGCAATGCATCCAGAGGTTGTTGCTGGCGTGGTTTCAGTTTCGATGCCGCATCCAAAACGTTTGCGCCGCCAAATCCTGCGCGATACTGTCCAAAGAAAAGCACTTTCATACATTTACGCGTTTCAGCTGCCGTTTTTTCCTGAATACAAATTAACTAAGGATGACGCCGCCGAAGTCGAAAAGATTTTGTACAAATGGTCAGGTTCAAATTGGCCCGATGCGGAAACAGCCAGTGTTTACCGTGCTGCATTTCTTGGACACGCAAGCGCACACTGCGCACTCGAATATCACCGGTGGGCTTTACGTTCGATTCCGCGAAAAGATGGCCGGGTTTATCAATCAAAAATGTCAAACCCAATCACTGCACCTGTTTTACAGATTCATGGTGAACTCGATGGTGCAATTACTCCAAATACTGCGGAACGTGATAACGAATTTATTCAAGGTCCATACGACTACTACTTAATGCCTGAAGTTGGCCATTTTCCCCACGAGGAAAATCCGGATGAGTTTGCAAACATAATATTTTCGTGGATCAAAACAGTTCCAGGGTGGAACGAGTTAACTCACGAATAACGCGGATCTAGATCCACTACTTTTTCCGCATCCCATTCTTGATCTAGTTCGTATATAGACAACAAACTGTCTAGCAATCCGCCGGTAAATCCCCAAATCACAAAATTGCGAACATCAAAAGCTGGTCCAACAAAACCAGAACTATGCCGCACACTCATTCGATTGCTTGGGTCCGCTAATTCAGCCACTGGAATTCTTTCAACTCTAGCAATTTCAGATATGTCGTTTGGATAGACCTCATGTGGTGTATGCCAATGCGCAACCACAGGAGTGACTTCAAACTGACTTACTGGTACAAAAAGTTTTGGAAGCACCGTAATTACTTCCACCGATTCCGGATTGAGCGCAATCTCTTCTGAAGCTTCGCGAAGTGCGGTTGCAATTTCGTTTTCGTCTTCAGGTTCTTGCATACCGCCAGGAAATCCAACTTGGCCTGGATGATTTCGAACAGATGAAGACCGTTGAATAAAAGTTAGGTCTGGTCCATCATCTGAATGCCCAAACAACAACAAGACTGCACTTTGTCGAAACTCTTTGTTGGTAGGAGCTTGGAATCTGCTCAAATCCATAGCGGAAATTTCCGAAGATTTGTTCACAACTAGATCAAGAAGGGTTTTCAATTTCTTCCTTCTGTCTTTACTAGTTTTAATGCCTCAGATTCTTCGATTGGTCCTTCACCAAATGCCGGACATAGTTTTGCAATCGGGCAAGCACCACAAGCAGGTTTGCGGGAATGGCAGTAACGCCTTCCGTGCCAAATCAACATATGTGAAAGTGGTGTCCAATCTTTTGGTTTGAAAATATCCATGATTTCAAACTCGACTTTGACTGGGTCTGTCTCGGTGGTCCAACCAAATCTTCTTGCCAATCGGCCAAAATGTGTATCAACAGTAATTCCGGGCACATCAAACGCATTACCTAAAACCACATTCGCAGTCTTGCGACCAACACCTGGAAGTGAAACTAAATCTTCTAGGTTGTTTGGAATTTCTCCGCCGAATTCCGTGCACACTTTTTGCGCCATTCCCAAAATGGAATTGGCCTTGTTCCGGAAAAAGCCAGTAGAAGCAATCATATTTTCCAACTCAGTGCGATCTGCTGCTGCGAAAGCTTGCGGATCAGGATACTTTTTAAAGAGTGCCGGTGTTACTGCATTAACTCTTTTGTCAGTGCATTGAGCAGACAAAATGGTCGCAACCGTAAGTTCAAAGGGATTTCTGAAATCTAGTTCACATTTGGCGTCAGGATAAGTCTTTTTGAGAATGCGCAGAATCGATGCAGCATTGTTGGTATCGACTTTTGGTTTGCGCGCCACAAAACTATTTAACTAGAACATTAGCTAGAACGACGTTGGATTCGCTCAACATCAGTAATTGTTACTGAGCGCTGTTCAACTTTCATCCAACCACGGTTTACGAACTCTGCCAGTGCTTTGTTGACAGTTTCACGAGAGGCTCCAACTAGTTGGGCAAGTTCTTCTTGAGTCATATCGTGTTCGATGTAGAGCTCACCATTTTTGAATACGCCGAACTTGTCTGAGAGTGCAAGCAATGCTTTTGCCACTCGACCTGGTACATCTGAGAAAACAAGATCTGCCATGGCGTCTTCCGTTCGACGCAAACGCTGAGCTAAGGCTTGCAATAGTTTTAGTGAAACTTCTGGACGGCCGGTTAGCCATGGACGCAATGCATCGCGCGAAAGTCCAAGCAGTTTTACATCTGTCAATGCGACAGCTGTCGCAGTGCGAGTACCTGGATCGAACAGACTTAGTTCACCAAACATTTCGCCAGGTCCTAGAACACCGAGCAAAGTTTCGCGGCCATCTTTGGCTTTGTGGCCCAGAGTTACCTTGCCAGAAGTGATTACATAAAGACGATCCCCCGGTTCACCTTCAGCGAAGATGACTGAACCTTTCTTAGCTTTTGATTCCACCATCGATGAACGAAGTGCGGCAGCTG
>JBDKLK010000082.1:0-5610 GCA_039795655.1 Actinomycetota bacterium | reverse complement strand
CTCGACAAAAACCAAAAAGTTGATTTTATAATCGCAGATGAAGCGCAGTTTTATTCTCGAGATCAAATCGAACAACTTGCAACAATTGTTGATAGCTTAGAAATTGATGTTTTTACTTTCGGCATTTTGACAGACTTTAAAACCGCATTATTCCCAGGAGCAGCTCGATTGGTGGAGTTGGCTGACGAAATCAACTCGCTTCAAGTAGGAGCGCTCTGCTGGTGTGGCGCTAGAGCCACTCATCAGGCTCGCATAGTTAATGGTGTGATGGTTACCGAAGGCGAACAAGTAGTCCTGAGCACTCCGGACGATGTGGTGGCTTACGAAGTTTTGTGCCGCAGACACCATATGCGTCAAGTTACTTCCAGAAAATCTCGCGATTACTTTGCCAACAATGTGCCATTGTTTGGTGAATCAGTTAACTAATTTTTGTAGTTAATCTTTTTTGCGGGTTCCAAAAAGAATTTCATCCCAGCTTGGAAGCTTTGGTCTAGGAGTTGATTCTTCCTCTTCATCTTCTGAAGTGAGTTTGTCGAACAAAGTTGTTTCAGCCTTTACTGGCGCTTTGTTAACTAAACCTTTGATATCGGATTCTTCTGCTGGCGCTAAATCATTTCCCAAATGCGGATTTGTTGGATGCTCAGTAGAAGACTGAAGTTGAACATCTGGCTCTTGGGTTACTTCATCTTCTTCGGCATCTTGAGCTTGTTCAGGTTCAGTTGGCACGACCTTAAGCCGTGGTGTTTGATCTACTTTGATGAATTCGGTTGGTTGGGTAGCAGTTGGACCTTTAGGTGCGGATTCACCAATCAGCCAACGAGCTTCTTCATCTGAAGGAACCAAGGCGCTATTTCTTGCATCGTAAAGCCAAGTAGCTCTGCGAGAGTTTTCCTTATTTGGATAAGTGAGCGAAATAGTCCATCTGCCATCTTCGCGACGGAAAGCGTCCCATTCAAGTTTTTCTTCGTCGATATTTAGAGCACTTAGTTTTGCAATCACAACATCAATTAGCGGACCGGTTCCGCTAGCTTTGCGAATAATTGTTCCGCTAGCTTTTTGAGCAACATAAGCACGCTCTTGCAAGACAGGCGGAGCGAAAATCATAATTCGAGCAAGGTCAGTGCCCGTCTGGTTGGAAAGTTCTTCAGGACTGACGCCACTTCGAATTCTGGATTGGATTTCACGTGGAGTTAGATCCTGCGCAACGATTGGAGTAATTGGCTTAACTTGCGCAGTGCTTGAAGGTTCCTTGATTGAAACCTCAATCCACTCGCCAGCCCCATTCTCCAAAATGATGAAAGAACCATCATCGGAGAATGACACGAATTTCAAATCACTCATGTGAACTCCCTACAAGCCGATACTCTCATAATTGTCGACAATTAAACTACAGCCACGCGAGGAAATTTACGACTAATTCCGCTAGGACTCGGGAGAGACAGATGCAAGAAGAATATTTGAAACATGCACGTCAGCTAGCCCAAAATGCCGGTGCGATTTTGCTCGATGGCCGCCCAGATTTCGCACGCAGTTCTTTCCTCGAATCAACTTCAAAAACTTCTCCGACAGACTTAGTTACAGCAAAGGATTTAGCCTCTGAAAAATCTATCGTTGAAGGCATTCTTGCGAAATTTCCTAAGGACGGAATAGTTGGCGAGGAAGGTACGAACCGCCCTTCATCAAGCGGAGTCAACTGGATCATCGATCCATTAGACGGCACAATCAATTATGTTTACGGGTCGCCTTTTTGGTCTATCTCTATTGCAATTTCTGATGAAGCAGGTGTTTTTGCTGGCGTTGTTTATGTGCCGCTGCTGGATTTGGAATTCTTCGCCATTCGTGATGTAGGTGCTTGGCGCAAAGACCGATTTGGTGAGGTGAAACTTCCTAATATTCAGGAAATCGAATTAGGTAACGCTTTGTGTGCTACCGGCTTTAGTTACATTGCAGAAAAAAGAATTGCGCAATCTGACGAACTCTCAACAATATTGCCAAAGATACGTGACATCCGAAGAGTTGGTACAGCGGCATTGGACCTCTGCATGGTGGCTTCAGGAAATGTGAATGCTTATTTTGAACGTGGTGCACAAATTTGGGATATTGCTGCTGGAGCTTTAGTTGTAAGAGAAGCAGGGGGCATTGTTAGTGGTTTAAATGGAAAAGAAGCCGGCCCTGAATTTACTATTGCTGGACCTCCAAAATTGCAAGACGAAATTGTCAAGCATTTTGAAAACTTTTGAGGCTAATCAATACGTCTTAGGAGTTCGTTGTATTTCTTAGCGTTGTTGATGTACATCTGTACATTCCAATCGAATGCGCCATTTTCAACAGCATCCTCGCGAATCTTTGCTGGAACGCCGTATGCGAGGGCATTGTTAGGTACCAAAGTGTCGTCTTTAAGAACAGCACCAGCTGCAACAATCGCACGAGACTTCACCAATACACGGTGAAGCATCACTGAGCCAGAACCAATCAGAACATCATCTTCTACTGTGCAACCCTCCATATGGGCGTTGTGGCCGATTACGCATCGATCTCCGATGATGGTGTCGTGTTTTTCGGTGCAATGAATGATCGAACCGTCCTGGACTGATGTTTGGCTGCCAATTGAGATTAGCCCCGAATCCCCACGCAAAACGGTGGTTGGCCAGATTGAGGATTCTGCACCAACTATGACGTTGCCTATGATTACAGCTTCTGGGTGAACAAACGCGTCTTTGTGGATTTGCGGGACAAGGTCTCCGAGTGCATAAATGGCCATAGGAGTATTTAACCTGCCTGCGTGAGCATATTGCAGGTTAATAGGTAATAATCCGCCCCTGCTAGACCCCAGCCTACGAAAGGAGAGAGTCGTGGCAACCGATTACGACGCCCCCCGAAAAACGGATGAGGAACTTCCCGAGGATTCCATCGAGGAGCTAAAAGCTCGGCGTGCAGACAAAGTCAATTCGTCTGTTGACCTCGATGAAGAAGAGCTTGCAGAAACCATCGAACTTCCAGGCGCTGACCTTTCAGAAGAATCGCTAGATGTTCGAGTTCTTGTTGTTCCTATGACCCAACGTGATGAATTCACATGTTCACGCTGTTTCTTGGTGCACCACCGCTCCCAGTTGGCAAAGCGTGATGGTGCAGATGAAATCTGCAAGGAATGCATCTAAGCGATCCTAATAATGGACGCCAAAACCGAATATCAATTTTCACAAAAGCAGTATGCCCCGATATGGCATGCTGCTTTTGGTCTTTTAGTGACTAGTTCTTTAGGCATTGCATACGCGAGTGCAGTGTCGGCGCGTTGGGGAACTGCAGTTGGTCTGGTTTTGAGTTTGGCCGTTATCTATTGGTGGCTACAGAAAGCTGTTGAAATAGTTGTGACGGCTGAAAAACTTCAAGTGGGTAAATTCTGCATAGAGCGCCATCACTTGGGAGAAATTAAAGCATTTGAAAAATCTGATTTCTTACAACGAATTAGAGGTGACGCCCACCGTCAAGATGTCTTGGTATTGCGAAACATAAACCAAGGTGGAGTAGTTGTAGAAATAAAAGATACAGCCGACCCGTTTTGCCATTGGGTCATTAGTTGCAAATCGCCACATAAACTTGCATCTACATTAAATGGCGATATCTAAAGGAGTTGGTGATGGCTGATTTAGAAATTTCATTCGTCCAAATCCATTCTGATTTGCCGGAACCAAAATATGCTCACGAAGGTGATGCTGGTGCGGACTTAGTTAGCGCAGAAGCTGCCGTCTTGAAGCCTGGGCAACGACTGGCAGTTGCTACCGGATTGCATGTGGCAATCCCAATTGGTTATGTGGGTTTGATTCATCCGCGCAGTGGTCTTGCTCTTAAAAACGGGATCTCGATGGTGAACACACCAGGGACGATAGATGCTGGCTACCGCGGTGAAATCAAAGTAATTTTGATTAATCACGATCGTGAAGTTGATTTCAAAATCGAACGTGGAGACCGCATTGCCCAACTTGTTATCCAGAAAGTAGAGAGAGCAAGTTTTATTCGCGTTGTGAGCCTCGAAGATTCTCAACGTGGTGAAGGTGGATTTGGTTCAACTGGAGTCACCTCGTGACGAATTTAATTGAAAAATGGTTTAGCAAATTTATTGTGTCAAGCGATGAACTCGATGCAATTGAACTGCGAACGAGCATTGAGGAAAAAGGTGCTGACGCAATTGCAGATGTTGAACTCGGAAAAGTTACAACTCATACAGGCAAGATTCGTAGCATTGTTTTCCGTCCCGAAAAAGCTGTGCCTGCACTAGAAGCAGAAGTTTTTGATGGTACTGGTTTCATCGTTGTTATTTGGTTAGGTCGTAGGCGAATACTTGGAATTAAACCAGGAATTAGCATTTCTGTTACCGGAAGACTTGTAGAAGTCGAAGATCGTCTAACTATGTACAACCCTAAGTATTCGATAATTGCAAAAGGTGGTGAAGTGTGAGCCAAATTGAAAATAATGATGAAAATCAAGTTGTGGCGGCAGAGAAACTATTGTCGAACGCACTTGGTGGCAAATCAGGATTCATTGATTCAGGTTTACCAACCATTGTCTTTTTATTGATTTGGACTTTCAATGGAAACGAACTTCAACCAGCCTTGATTGCAGCCGGAGCTATTGGGATTGCACTCACCGCATTACGACTCATTCAAGGTAAATCTTTACAACAAGTTTTTGGTGGTATTGCAGGCGTAGCAATCTCTGCATATTTCGCCACTCGCAGTGGTGAAGCCAAAGACTATTTTTTACCGAGTATTCTGAAAAATCTTGGCTACGGCGCTGGCATACTGATTAGCATTCTGATTAAACATCCAATTTTGGGCTACATCATTGGTGGGCTAAAAGGTGATTTGCAAGGCTGGCGCAAAGATAAAGATTTGTTAAAGTTCTATTCACTTATCACTTGGTGGTGGGTTGGATTATTCGCGGTCAGATTGATTGTGCAGGTTCCATTGTTCCTTAGCAACCAAGTTCAACTACTTGGAACGTTGAATGCAACTGTGCTCGGGTTCCCAATTTATCTAGCGGTGGTTTGGGTGACTTATCGGGCACTGAAAAATCGCGGAATTTACTAAAACTTTATTTTAGAAATCGTTACTCAAAAGAACTTCAAGTTGTTGTTCACGGTCTTTCGTCGCAACAAAAAGCAGTTCATCCCCAGCTTCAAGACGATCATCTGAAGATGGAGTAATCACGCTAGGTCCGCGCAAGATTGCAAGTAAAGCCGTATCAGTAGGGAAATTAACTTCATCAACGCGTTTGCCAACGACAGGTGAATCTGGAGTAAGAGTCATTTCAACGAGCTCAGCAGCGCCAGAACGAAGTGTCAGAAGTTTCACTAAGTCGCCGACTGTTACTGCTTCTTCAACAAGTGCTGATAGAAGCCGGGGAGTTGAAACAGCGACATCTACACCCCAAGCCTCATTAAACATCCACTCGTTTTTTGGATGATTAACTCGAGCAACAACGCGAGGAACGCCGTATTCAGTCTTTGCGAGTAGCGAAACCACCAAATTCACTTTGTCATCGCCGGTGGCTGCAATCATTACCTGGCAAGAGGTTAAATCTGCTTTTTCAAGAGCTGACGCTTCACAGGCG
>JBDKLK010000081.1:0-5681 GCA_039795655.1 Actinomycetota bacterium | reverse complement strand
GAATCGTGACGGCCAAGTAAGCGATGCAAAACTGGTCGAATAAAAACTTCGAAAGAAATGTAGGCAGCAACTGGATTTCCTGGAATGGTCATCAAAGGTATTTTTTCTTCACCTAGATATCCGAATCCTTGAGCAGATCCTGGCTGCATCGAAACCCGCGAAAACTCAATCGCGCCAATTTCTTCAGCTACAGTCGCTAATGCATCATAAGCATCAGCATTTATCCCGCCTGTTGTAACCACAAAGTCCGCTCGAACCAATTGGTCTTCAATAACTCGGCGAAGAGTTTCGCGATCTGCAGAAATAGGTCCGACTCGATAAGCAATTGCACCAGCGTCAGCAATTGCCGCAGCCAGCATTAAACCGTTTGTGTCAATGGTTTTTCCTGGTTCAAGTTTTGCGCCAGGTTCTAAGAGTTCGTCACCAATTGAAATAATCACTACACGTGGACGAGGCCGAGCAAGAATAGAACCGCGACCAACTGATGCCAGCAGACCTAAATGACGCGCATCGATTTTGGTTCCACTGCTTACAACTACTTCACCTAGTTGCACATCCTCTGCGGCTCTTCGGATGAATTGTCCAAAGACAGCAGAGTTGCGAACTTCAACTTCGATTGAATTGCCGTCGGTATGTTCCATTGGAATTACTGCATCTGTTTCTTCTGGAAGTGGTGTGCCGGCATTAACACGAATTGCAGTACCAGCAATTAAAGTTCTAGAGGCTCTGCCACCACTTTGGACTACTTCAATAACTCTAAGTTTGATTGGATGTAACGCAGTCGCAGAAGGAATATCAGAAACTCGAACTGCGTAGCCATCAACAGCAGCAGAATCGAAAGCTGGTAGTGGCCAAGGAGCTGTTACATCTTCGGCTGAAACACAGCCACGGGCATCAAATAGCGGGATATGAAATGCTTCAAGCGGCTGCACTTGATGAAGTACATGTGACAAGTACTCCTCAACTGTCTTGCTCGAAATATTCATTTCCAAACATTCTTTCTATTTGCTAAACGCTCTAGATGCATAGCCTAAATAAAGATGGCAAACTCAGGGCGTGACCACTCCGATTGATGAAGCAAAAAATGAACTGCGGAAACAAGTTCATAGCCGCAGGCAACATTTGCAAACTGGAGCCACCGATACCCGCGCCTCAGCCGTTGCAATTCACGGAATGGAAATGGTTAAGAAGTTTTGTGAACCAGGCAGCACAATTGCAGCTTTCACATCGTTTGGAAGTGAACCGCCAACAGATCTATTGATTGCTACTTTGGCAGATTTCGGATACAAAGTTCTGTTGCCAAACTCAAATGCGGACAAGTCGATTGACTGGTATCGCTATGACGGCGAATGGGGAGTTGATGAATTGGGAATCGCAGCCCCTCTTAACAAAGATGCAGGAGATTTGGCTTGCTGCAGTTTGATTTTCATTCCCGCTATTGCCGCCTCGAACGATGGGCGCAGATTAGGTCGTGGAGCTGGATATTACGACCGAGCTCTCGCGCAGATTCCAACAAATCAAAATGGTGGGCCACTTCGAGTAGCGGTAATTGATTTTGCAGGCTTATTGCCAGATGGAGAAATACCTATGGATGAGTTTGATCAATATGTCGATGCAGTACTGGTTGGATAAAACTTTAAGAAGTAAGACCAAGCCAAGCGGCGAAGAATGAAAGTCCTATAGTCAAGACAATATAAATCAGTGCAATTGGTTGCTCAAGTTCATGGCGCAATCGGTGATGCACTTGACCGATGAAACCGCCAAAGGTTGTAAATGCGCCACAAAACGAGGCTGCAAAAAGTGCGATACCACTAGTCCAGGTTTGGCTTAATGAATACCCAAGTAAAAATGAGCCAAGCACGTTGGCTAACAAAGTTCCGTACGGGAATCTTTCGCCTAACAATCTTGTGCTGATTTTCTCAATCTCAAACCGCAAAACAGCGCCGAGCGCAGCTGCTGCCAAAAAGAAAACCGCACTCATTTGTTCAATCCCTTAATTGCGATGGACTGAGCAATCTGGAATACAACTAAACCACCAATAACTGAGAAGAAAAATAGAATCAAGAATTTGAAGGCTTCGCCGTTTTGCAGCAGAGTCATTGACTGCACTGCAAAAGCGGAGGTGGTTGTGAATCCGCCAAGCAAACCGGTTGCGAGAAATGGACGCCATACAGGTTGGAGTTTTGGCAGAGCCGTTAGGTATCGCTCGCCGTGTACTAAAACTAAACCGAGTGCAAAACACCCAGCGAGGTTTACCAGCAACGTGGTCCAAATTTGATCAGCCGATGTCGCGTTGACAATCAGGTACCTCAAACTTGCGCCTATTAAAGCGCCAAGACCAACAGCCGTTCTTGCCTTCACTTAAGCATCACGTTTTTTGAACATAACTAGTGATATCACAAATAATGCAGCTGTCAGCACAACGAGCGGTGTGATGCTTTGAGTTCCACCTTCGTTCCAGGGCATTGCCCAAGACATTGCGTTTGAGTATGGGAAATACTCAATGCTCCATTTGAACTTTTCAGGCATCATCAATGCCACAATGTTTTCAACGACACTAGCCATCATCAATGGAATCACGACACCTAAAGCAAGAACGCGCGTGATCAGAACTATGAACATAGATGTCAAAATGAACAGTGCGTTGAAAGCGACCATTTTGCCAATTGCAGCGTAGGAGTCTGAAAGTGGTGCTGGCTGGTAGGTAAAAGCAGCTATCTCGGCGTTAACAATAAGGATTGTTACAGCGAGCCAAATTGCGCACCAGATTAGGACGGTCATAACTCTCACAAAATAGACCGCTAATCGGTTTGGGAATGTAGAAAGTGTCAAACGGATTGTGCCGTGGCGATAGTCGTGGCCAAAAGCCTGTGAAGCAAGAGTTGCTGCCCAAACAGTCCAAACTGGAACAAAAGCAGGAATCAAAGAGCTAAATTCAAAACCCGTAGGTCTTGCAACAGAACCAAAAGTATCTAGAGCCAAAAAGCCAATTCCCGCAACCATCAAAGTACCGAGAATTGTCAGCACCCACGATGAACGCAAAGAAGTTATTCGCAGAAATTCATACTTAAATAAGCGAATCATTTTTGACCACCTGTTTCAAACTCTTGTTGGTCATCAGTCAGTCTTAAAAATGTGGTTTCGAGTGAATCTCGGTTTTCTGAGAGCTCAAGTACTCGAATTCCACTTTCAAAAGCGATGTGACCGATAGTGTCGGTGTCGTTTGCTGCAACCTGAATCCAGCCATTATTTTCTTGAGCACTGAAACCTTTTGAGTGCAAGACGTTTAAAAGGTTTGCACTCTGATCAACGCGGACTTGAATCTTCCCGCCTGAGTTCTTGCGGATAAAACTTTCCATAGATTCATTGGCAATTAGTTTGCCTTTTGCGATAACAATCAAGTCATCTGCCATCAATTCCATTTCACTCAACAAGTGACTTGAAACCAAAACAGAATTACCCATCGCTGCGTACTTGCGAATGAAATCACGCAGCCAGTGAATTGTAGCCGGATCTAGACCGTTTGCTGGTTCATCAAGAAATAACACATTCGGTTCTGCAAGAACCGCACCAGCCAATCCGAGTCGTTGAGCCATACCTAGAGAGAAACCTTTTGGACGCTTCTTGGCAACGTCTTGCAAACCCATAAGTTCAAGAACTTCATCAACTCGCTTTTTCGATACTCCAGACTCGGTGGCAATCATTCTCAAATGATCACGAGCAGTGCGGTTTGGATGAAATAGTTTTGCATCAAGGTGGGTGCCAACAACTTTGGTTACGTATTTGTATTGGCCGAGAGGTTTTCCATCAAAAAGAGTCTGGCCACTTCCGTGATCAAGTCCCATCATTAGGCGAAGGGTTGTGGATTTGCCGGACCCGTTTGGGCCAAGAAAGCCTGTGACCGAACCTTCATTTAGCGTGAACGAAAGGTCATCCACGGCCTTTTTTGAGCCAAAAGATTTGGCTAAATTAGTAGCTTCGACTTTCAAAAGAACCCCTTTACTTGAGCGCAGTAGAGGTTACTCCATAGCCAAGATGAAACATGCCAATAAATCGGGCAAAATGCGCCCCTACTCCAAGGAGCCAAATGCCTACCTATCAATACACCTGCAATGGGTGTGAAGAACTGCTCGAAATCGTGCAGGATTTTTCTGATGACGCATTGACTGTTTGTCCAAAATGCGGTGGCGAGTTGAAGAAAGTTTTCTCAGCCGCTGGAGTTGTTTTCAAAGGGTCTGGATTTTATCGAAACGATAACCGCCCTAGCTCTAGTTCTAACTAGTCGTAAATTTCTGTGGAAAAGTTTTAGTCGCGTCTATTTTCTAGATAATCGCTAAATGCGAAAAATAAATACCCGCGGGATTAGCCGATTCATAATTCAATATCGAAACATATTGATTGCACTTGGGGCATCGATAGTTGTTTGGAACATCACTTCTAATCCGCCAAGCGGCCAACTGGTACTTATTTCAAATCAATTCATACCAGCTGGAACCAAACTGAATCCAAGCTATTTTTCCGAAGTGCATATCAACGGCTTTGAAAAAGAGAATCTAGTTGGCGATATTGCATCAACTCAAAACAAAACTGCCTCAAGCGATCTGCAGGCTGGCACAGTTATGAGTCAGGAATTGATTTCCCCTTCGCAGGTGCCAAACAATCGAGTCGATGTATTTATCGCACTCGAACAACAAATCCAGATTAATCCAGGAGACAAACTCCACCTTTGGAACGTAGATGAAAGTTTTAGTCGGTTGGTTTCCCAAGATGCAGTTGTGCGGCGAAGTGGTGCAAACAATTACGGAACCGAATTGGTTGTTAGCGTTCCACTAGTTGACGAATACCAGGTTATGCAAAGCCAGAATATTCAGGTTACGCAGGTGTCAAACTAAACGATCTCGTTTAGCTAAATATTGCCGTGATGCGGTGGGCGGTCTGCTAAAAACTGTTCATCGGCTTTTTGTTGATGCGCATTAACTTCGTCCTGGGTCACGGCAGGCAAAATACCTTGAAGAGCCTCGCGCATTTTGGCTTTTTGCGCTTCAATCTCTTGAGCGCTCTTTTCGGTTGAATCTTTTTCCGACACGACAGGATTGTCGCATCAAAATCGAGTTTGCGACAATTCGCATATGGCTACCGAGCGAATCCTCGAACGTGATGAATGGCAAAAGCTTGCCAATTCACATACGGCAGCGGTTGCTCCAATTGCCAAAAATGTTCGAGACCGTAAAGACCGCGCGACTCGTCATCCAATTGACGATTTCATGTGGGATTACTACACATTGCGCCCATCTCGACTTGAGTGGTGGCATCCAGGACTTGGAACCGTGCTTTTGGACGCTCCGGAATATCTAGAAAAACGCGGTTACGAAACCATTGGTAATCGGTCTTTTGTTTCACCTAAGTTCATTGAAGATCGCAGAGAATCTTTTGAGTGGACTTTGAAGTTGCTGCAAGAAACTTCAAAGCGTGAGCCAAGGTTTCAGTGTTTCGGTTTTCATGAATGGGCAATGCTTTACAGACTAGATCCAACTGAAGTTAGGCATGAACAACTCCCACTTCGATTGACCCCAGCTGAGATTGCTGATGTGGTTGATGCGCAAGAATTGAAATGTACTCATTATGACGCTTTCCGATTCTTCGTTCCAGGCGCAAGATCGCTAAACCATTTGATTCTTACG
>JBDKLK010000080.1:0-5848 GCA_039795655.1 Actinomycetota bacterium | reverse complement strand
ATGGAGGTAGTGGAACGAAAGGCAGCAGAAGCAAGCAAAGTCAGGAAAGTTAAGGCTGCCATGTACCAGGCATAGTGAACTTTGCGCATTGGGCGAGAGTAGCGACCTAGACTTGAGCCATGACCAATTTTCCAATGCTCAAGACTTTCATTTGGTATCCAAAAGGACTTGGTGAAGCTCTAGATTTTTACCAGGATATTTTCAAAGAGAACATGACGATCCACTCCAAGAGTCATTTAGACGAAAATGAGATTTTCACGGCTGATTTTGAAATTTTCGGTCAAGAAATGATTGGTATGGGAGTTGAAGGCGGACCTGGTTTCAGCGAAGCGATCTCTCTCCATGTGATTTGCGATGGACAGGAACAGGTCGATTATTACTGGGAAGCTCTTAGTGCTGATGGTGGCGAAAAAGGACAATGCGGTTGGCTGAAAGACAAATTCGGGGTTTCTTGGCAAGTAACTCCAATTCAAATGCGCCAGTTCCTTGGACATTTAAATCCTGAAACCGCTCAAAAGAATATGGCAGCACTTCGCTCAATGCGCAAAATCGTCTTAGCGGAATTTTCAAATTAATGTTGCAAACATCAGTACGCCTGCTTCGCGTTCGTCAATGGGTGAAGAATTTACTGATTTTTGTTCCAGTCTTGGCATCGCACAAAATTCCCACCGATGGAGAATTAATAAGTTTTGTGCTTGCATTCATTTCCCTGAGCTTGTGCGCTTCAACAGTTTATGTGATTAACGACATTTACGATGTTGAAGCCGACAAACAACATCCAACTAAATGCAATCGGCCAATTGCTTCTGGTGAAATCAGTTTAAGTAACGCCAAACTAGTGTCTGTATTCACGGCAGTGGGTGCATTGGTTACAGCAATCAGTGTCAACCAAACTTTCTTGAATTGGTTGCTCTGCTATTTTGCTGTGACGGTTCTTTATACGCTGTTCTTGAAGCGCATAACGATGATTGACGTGTTTACGCTGGCGGCTCTTTACACTTTGAGAATTCTTGCAGGCGCAGCTGTAACTGGCTTAGAAGTTTCTTTCTGGTTACTGGCTTGTTCTGGATTCCTTTTCTTATCTCTTGCAATTGCAAAGCGATACGGTGAGATTGCCATCAATATTTCACAGAACCGCGATCACTCACTTGGTCGCGGGTATCGAAACTCAGACGCAAATCTCCTGCTTTCATTCGGTGTTGGTTCAGGTTTGATTGCGACATTGGTTTTGGCTCTATATGTGAACAGTGAATCGATTGTTGCTCTTTACCGATCACCTTTAGTGATTTGGGGGACTGTTCCAGTTCTCCTGCTTTGGATTTTTCGGATTTGGATCAAAACCCATCGCGGTGAGATCGCTGATGACCCATTGCTGTATGCAACGAAAGATCCTGCAAGTATTGCTGCCGGACTTTTAGTTGCAGCTCTTGTAGTCATAGGCGCTGAAGGTTGGATTTCCTAATGTTTCAACCTTGGGGAAGAATTCCCAGCGCAGAAAGCAACATCAAAGTGTTGAGCGATATAGATGAAATCGCTCGAACCATGCATAAGCACAAAAACTCAATTGCCTATGGAGCTGGAAGAAGCTACGGCGATGTCTGTCAGTCCGATAGTGGCACCCTGCTTGTTACAGCCAACTTAGATCGATTCAGATCCTTTGATTCTGCAACTGGGGAACTAAGTGTTGAAGCCGGAGTTCTTTTGCGCGACATACAGCGACATTTCACGCCGCTTGGCTGGGCTTTGCCTGTCACCCCAGGAACTCAGTTGATAACAGTTGGCGGAGCAATTGCGAATGATATTCACGGTAAAAGTCACCATGTTCACGGAACTTTTGGCCATCAAGTAGTTAAGTTCACTCTCATCCGAAGCGACGGTGAAGTAATTGAATGTTCACCAACTAAAAATCCAAAATGGTTCGCAGCGACAATTGGCGGAATTGGATTAACTGGCGTTATCTCGAAAGCTACTTTGAAAATGCAAAGAATTGCTGGTCCTTGGATAGACACTGAAACAATTCCATTTGGATCTATCGAAGAGTTTTTTAGAATTTCAGCAAAATCAAATTCTCAATATGAAAACTCTGTATCTTGGATCGATTGCACGTCGCGGAATTCCAATCGTGGTTTGTTAATGATAGGAAACAGATCAAATCTCCAAAAACCTGCAAAGTTCAAAGATGCAAAGACTTTTCCGTTTGAGCCTCCTGTGTCGCTTGTTAACAAGCTAACGCTTAAACCAGGAAATATGGCTTATTACGCTCTTAGTCGGATAAAACCAGCTAAATCGACAGTTCATTACGAGAAATTCTTTTATCCACTCGATGGCATTAATGAATGGAACAAGGTTTATGGGCCTAAAGGTTTCTACCAATATCAGAGTGTGATTCCGCCGCATAATGCATTGGATGCTACAAAAGAAATGCTAAAAGTTATCGGCGCTTCTGGTCAGGGTTCAATGCTTGGGGTTTTAAAAGAGTTCGGAACTCAAAACTCCCTAGGTTTATTGAGTTTTCCGATGGCTGGCACCACCTTGGCTTTGGATTTCCCGAATCGTGGAACTGACACTGAAAAACTTTTTGCCAAACTTGATGAAATCGTTAAGGCTGCAGAAGGACGGCTCTATTTAGCAAAAGACGCACGGATGCCTCGTGAGATGTTTGAAACTACTTACTTGAATCTGAATAAGTTTAAGAAATTCAGAGATCCAAATTTGAGCTCGGCCATGTCTAAGAGATTGATGGGAAATTAAATGAAGCGAATTGTTTTAGTTGGTGCTACTTCAACCATAGCCGCGGAATGTGCGCGAATTTGGAACAAAGTTGATGACACTCACTTTATTCTGATTGTTCGAGATAAAAACAAAGCCAAGAGAGTCGCAAAAGACCTAAGAGTACGAAATCCTAAGAACACTTTTGACATAGAAGTTGTCGATTTCACAAGCACAAAAGAGATAATCAATGTAATCAAAAATACTGCGAAAGAAAAAATTGATCTCGTTTTAGTTGCTCAAGGAGTTTTGCCTAATCAAGTTGACGTTCAAAATGACATCAAAGCAATCAAACAAATAGTCGGAATCAACTCGACTTCAGTAGTGCAGTTTGCACAAGGTTTTGCAAACGAAATGCAGCACACCGGTGGAACGATTGCAGTTATTGGCTCAGTGGCTGGCGACCGCGGACGTAAGGCCAATTATGTCTATGGCTCCACAAAGGGATTGGTTGCCACATTCACCCGTGGATTAGCGCACCGTTTCGCTGGCACAGACCTCAAGATTGTCCTCATCAAGCCTGGCCCGACCGCCACCGCAATGACTGCGGACCGCACTCAAAACGGCCAGAAACAAGCTGATGTGAAGGTTGTGGCTAGGCAGATAGTCCACGGCATAAAAGCGGGCAAAACGGAGTTCTACACCCCAGGGATTTGGCGATTCATTATGTTGGCCATAAGGCATATACCCAACGCGATTTTTAACCGCATGAATTTCTAGTTCGATGCTTTAAAATTTGCCGGCCTACCGGGAGAGCATGTGACTGAAGACCTGAATGTTGCAGAAAATACGCTTGAAGTTGAAGTTGTTGAGAAGAAATCACGACTTCGACGTATTTTTCATTTACCTAGAACAAAAGTTGGCAAGTTCTTTTTCTATGGTTTAGGCGTTCCGTCATTTTTAGCCGCAACCGCTAGTGCAATATCGATTGCAATGATGCTCTCTACTCCGAGCACTGATCCAGTTACTGCTCGTGTTGCAGACTGGATGCGTGACCACGCTATTGGTTTTGTGGTAACTGGATACGAATGGGTGGAATATCAACTCAATCCTCCTGCCATCGGTGGAGATCCAGATACAGACATAATCGATGGGCAAGTTGATAACTCACCAACTCCAACAGAATCCGAAACATCAACTGAACCAGTAACTCTTCGCGAACCGATGCCTACTCAAGTCACACCTGCATTAAAAGGTGAAGGCATATTCAAAACTAAAGTTGAAAAAGATGGCGTGCCGGTTATTCAAGTTGCCTACGTTCGCCCTGATAAGCAGCACACTTCTTATCTAGCAGGTGTGGTTTGGATGTCTGGCAAACACGTCAAGTTTGAACAACATCCAGGAACCGATGATCCAGGAAAGCTGGAGCTCTGGTCGACTGGAATTTATGCCCCGAAAAAAGATTCTTCAGGGATGATTGCAACTTTCAATGGAGGTTTTAAAGTTGCAGATTCTCAAGGTGGCTACTATCAAGACGGCATCACATTAGGTAAGTTGCAAAATGGTTCAGCCACAATTGTGGTTTACAAAGACGGAACTCAAGATATTGGCATGTGGGGCAGAGACTTCAAAATGTCTGACAATGTTCAGTCTGTCCGCCAAAATCTCAAGTTACTTGTGGACAATGGCAAGCTTTCGTCGAATGTGGATTCTGCCGTCAGTTCATCTTGGGGTGCAACCCTTGGCGGTGGCTTGTATGTCTGGCGCAGCGGCATAGGAGTGACTGCTGATGGTGATTTCGTCTATGTAGTTGGAGACGCTCTATCTGCCCGCACCCTCGCTGAGATCCTCAAGAAAGCCGGCTGTGTCAGAGCAATGCAGCTCGACATAAATCGTTGGTGGGTTTCATATATGTGGTACTTGCCTAACGAGAGAGGGCATTTGAATCCATATAAACCAGTTGAATTCCCACGCCCAGCTAACCGATATCAAGTTGAGGCTAGTAGAGATTTCTTCGTGGTTTATTTCAAGCCATAATTCTCAGTAAATACCATCAAATTGTCAGGTTGAACTCTTATGTTCCTCCCATGTTTTAGTTTTCGCACTTTCCATATTACGCACACAGGCGCGCATCCTGCGCAGTCTGAATGTGTTACCTATGGAGGCAGTTATCGGAAAACGCGAAAAGAAAATTCGTAGAGCGCTCGAACGACGCATCAAAGATTGGGAATCAATCCCAAACAAATCTGGTTTCAACAAGCCAGGCTCTATGAATAAAAAGAAAACCGGTTACTAAAAACCATCAAGCAATAAAAGGCGGCTCCACTCGAAAGGGTGGGGCCGTCACTCTTTTATGTGAATAGCTTTTGAACTAAGAGCAACACCAACTGCTAGTGCAGCAGGTATCGCCATCGCGATACGCAGATTTGTAAAATCAGAAATTACACCAATCAAAGGTGGCCCAATGAAGAACGCGGAGTATGCGATTCCAGAAACTCTAGCTACGGCTTGAGAAGGTGCGATGTCACCAGAATTGCTCGTGATAGATCCAGCCATACTGAAAGCCATTGGTATCACGGATGACGCACCAATGCCGATGCAAAGCCAGGCAAAGATAGTTGGGATAGGCCCACCAACAATCAATCCAAAACTCAAACCAATTGCGGCAATGAAACCTGAATAAAAAAGGATTCTTGATCTGCCAATCTTCTTTGCTATTGAATCCGAAGTAAGTCTGCCTGCAACCATTCCTGTTTGAAAAACAATGTAAGGCAAAGAAGCAATCAAACCTGCTTGACCGTATTCATCCGCCATCAGCACAGCACCCCAGTCGGCAGCTGAGCCTTCCATGATGGCGGCGCACAAACCGATGAATCCAAGAACATAAATTATGCGAGGCATTTTTGTTTTGACCGGATTCGTGTGATCAACCTCGTGCTTGTCAGCAGCTGCCGGCAATAGGTATTTCTTAAAAGCCAGGACCAAAATGAAAGTGAGAGCGGAGACAATTAGAGAATGGGTAAATATTGAAACTTCTGTAGCGGCAAACAAGCCACCGATGATGCCGCCAGCGATTCCACCAAGTGACCACATCGCGTGAAGCCTGCCCATAATGGTTTTGCCTGATTGATGTTCAATA
>JBDKLK010000079.1:0-5869 GCA_039795655.1 Actinomycetota bacterium | reverse complement strand
AATTCTCTCCACTCTTTGGATGCGATAACTCAGTACTTTGTATCGGTATTCATCGCTCAGTCGAAAAAGATCTTGTGCGATGGATGTACCCCGTGCCATCGAACTGGAAATCAACCTGCCAACATCTTGCCAACTTTGAGAGTTCTCAAATGCTTTCGGAGGAGACTGTCCCATCTCAATCCTCCACGAAATAGCCTGTAATTCAGTATCACTAAAAGCCTTCAGGGCCGCTGGCCAAGTCAGACCAGCCTCAATAAGGAGAGCCAGAATTTTTAGATGCTCCACCTTTATATCTAGATCATTAACTCGAATAAGTCCAATGTTTTGTGGGATTTGATTCCAGAAATCTTTGACTACCAATGCGACTAGCACGCCAACTACAAAACTTTGAAAATTACTGCCAAATAACCAAATCGCGCCGAAAGTAATCACAGCGGCGAATGTTGAATCTAGTTCAAATAGTTTTTTGTATTTCGGTAAGACCAGAGATTGTCTTTTGGACCGTGAAATCAACCAACGACTTAGTAGAGTCAGAAATAGACCAATTCCAAAAACAACAATGCCCATGGCGGAAAACAAAAACCCGAAAATATCTATTCCAATAGCCAAACCTAATATCCATATAATCGCTGGCATAAATAGCAAAGTTACAGATGCGCCGGTTGCGGTTGAGCTTCGAGTGTCAAGTTCCCTCACTAATTTTTGTTTGTCTTGCTCAACCAGAATCAGATGTTCAATCAATGGATTAATGCTGATACCGAATTCTTGGTTAAGTTTAAAATAATTTTCGATTTGGTTTCGGTAACTTGATTGGGTGTAGAAATCCCTGGCAGGCAATGAAATTTGAATCTGAGATCTAAGAAGAATCAGAAAATTAATTTCGTCTTGTTGCCTTACCTCTGAATGGGAAGTTCTTTCAAAGTGCTTTTTAGGGAAAAATGCAACTAAGAAAATTGCAAAAACCAATATCGCTGAGGTCAGCAATTCATTCCAGCCTTAACTCCAACAATTTTTCTACCGTCAGCAGTTTTCCCACATTGCATAACTACATCTATTGTGGAATAAAACAATTCTCGAGAGAAGTCACGAGAAACACCAGCAAGTCCAGCTAGAAGATTGAATCTGTTCACCACATTTTCGAGTTGCGAATGAATCGTGGTGCCTGAGCCAGTGTGTCCGCTAGAAATAGCTAACAAGAAATCCAGAGCTTCTCGCCCGCGAATCTCTCCGATCACGATTGCATCTGGGCGCATACGCAAACACTGTTTAACTAGGTTTTCTAATGTGATTTCACCTCTACCTTCAGTATTGGGCTTTCTAGTGCATAACGAAACTAGATTAGGCATTGTCAGGCTTATCTCAGGTGAATCTTCTAAAAGGATGATTCGCTGTTTTTGATTTCCTGCTGCCAGAATTGATTTAAGCAATGTGGTTTTACCACTGCCAGTTTCACCACTTATGACAAACGAGGCTTCCCCGTTAATCACCGAATCAACCAACTCAATACTTTTCGAATCTAAATCTGCAATCCACTGCGAGATTGGAATTGTCTGCGAATTCGGAAACCGCAATGAGATTTTGGCGCAAGCACCTGAGATAGGTGGTATTAGTGCGTGAAGACGAACACCATCTGGCAGCAACCCATCAACAAACGGTTTGGAATCATCTAGTCGCATTTTGCAAAGGGATGCCAACCGTCTTGCAAGAAGTGCGACCTCAGCATTATCTCGGAAAATACCCAGGTGCTTTTGAAGTCCAGCAGACCCATCGGTCCAAACACTTTCGCAGTCATTTACCAAGATGTCTGTCACATCTTTAGAGATTAAGTTTGAAAGTGCCCCAAAACCAGTTAGTTCGGAATATATATCAGAAGATAGTTCAGAGATTTCAGAATCGCTTAATACAAAGTTTGATTTATCAACTATCTCTGTGATGTTTTGCAAAAGTGGATCTTTTGCAAGTTTCAATAGTTGATCAGCGACTGATTGTCGATAACTTAGAAAGTTCTGCACAGATTTCCTTGGCAACTTTTTGGATTCTAGATTTATGATGCAAGCCATATCCATTTGAGATAGTTCGATGCACGCTATTTTCAGAGTTGTAACTAAAATCGATTTTTAGTTCAGAAACTAGTGAAAGTGGAATACCTCCACGGATTTTTCGCAAGACAACCAAATCAAAATCGTTTCCTTGTTCCAAAGCTTTTAAGTCTCTAATTGAGTTGGTTGTATGCAAAATCCGAAACTTTGCTCTTGCACTTCCATCAATAACTATGTTGTCGGTATCTTTAAGTAATTCAACTGCTAAATCAAAAGGACTTCCACCGGAAAATACCGATACTCCTTCAACTTGTTTCATTTTTGCGAAGAGTTCTTTGTACAAGATGTCTTGAGATACATATTCTGGCCAACTCAAATCAGCCTCCGAGTAACCTGTTACCCAGGCAAGACCCTGGTGAATTGAGATGTCAAAAAGCTTGGATTTTGGAAGTTCGCGGGCGATGGCCCAAGTGAATGTAGAAGTTCCGATTCCACCGCGAACACCTTCCACAGATATAGAAGTCATACTGAATGTTCTTATTGCTCGCAAAAATAGACTCGAAAAAAACTTTTTCTGTTGAAAAGTTTCTCTTTTTACAAGTTGTGTAGGTCTCTTCGATTACTTAGAACTGGAAATTCTGCACGCCATTTGTCCACAACAGCCAAATCAATTTCTGCATCCACATATTCTTCATTTAAGTTGCCTTCGACTTGTACATTTCCCATTGGATCAATCACCATAGATGCACCTGCAAGCTCAATGCCATTTGCCGTGCCGCGACCACATGCTGCTACAACGAATGCTTGATTCTCGACGGCGCGTGCCACCAGAAGGGCTTTCCAGTGATTCGCTCTCACTGTTGGCCATCCAGCACTTATCAAAAGAGTTTTAGCACCGCGATTAATCTGCTCTCTAAACAACTCTGGGAAACGCAGGTCATAACATATAGAAATTCCTGTTTCACCAAGTGGTGTTTTTGAAACGGCAATTTTGTTTCCTGCTGTCAAATATTTCGGTTCGCCATCATCAAAACCAAATAGATAGATTTTGGAATAAATGATTTGCATTTTTCCATCCGCACCAAAAATCACAGCAGTGTTGGTGATTGATCCATCAGGATGTTTAATTGGAAAAGTTCCGGCGTGAATCCATTTGTTGGCTGACTTTGCGATCTCGCCAAACTTGTGAAAAATTGGCGCATCAATTGCTAGCGCCGACTCTGTTAAGCCGTTTGTGTTAAATGCGTGAATCGTCCAGAGTTCAGGTAGTACGACCAAGTCAGCTTCCACTAAATGTTTAGGTAGCTCAGCGATAACCCTCTCAATCCGGGCTTCAACGGATTCGGATTCATCGGACTTAACCTGAAGCAATCGGACTTTTGCCATAAATAAAGAGTAGTCCTCGTCAGTCTTACTTTTGTTTGGCACAATAAGACTAGAACGGAGCAGTTATGGCTATTCGAGTATTTTTGATGGATGACCACGAGGTGGTCCGTCGTGGGCTTTCCGATTTAATCAGTTCAGAGCCTGGTCTCGAAGTTATTGGTGATGCCGGTACTTGCGCCGAAGGTTTACAAGGAATTTTGGTTAAGCGTCCAGATGTAGCTGTACTCGATGTAAGACTGCCAGATGGTTCAGGAATTGAGGTTTGTCGCGATCTACGTGCCTTGGCACCAGAAGTGAATGTCTTGATGCTTACTTCTTATGCTGATGACGAAGCTTTGTTGAGCGCCGTTTTGGCTGGAGCTCACGGCTATGTTCTAAAAGATATTCGCAGCGGCGATCTAGTCCAGATGATTAAAGATGTTTCGACTGGCAAGAGTCTGCTGGACCAAAAAGCTGTAGACCAAGTTCGCAATCGTCTGCGCAAAGGCAGCTCAATTTATTCAATGCTCGATGACTTAACTGATCAAGAACGTCGCGTTCTCGAATTCATTGGCGAAGGAATGAGTAATCGGCAAATTGCTGAAGCAATGTTTTTGGCCGAGAAAACAATTAAAAATTATGTTTCGTCCGTGCTTTCAAAACTTGGTATGGAACGTCGAAGCCAAGCTGCTGCATTTATTGCTCGCCTTGGAATTGGCGAAGCTGGCCGCGACTAAATAAGTGGAATCATCCATTTGGCTTGAGTGCCAGACGGAAAACGGCGACTTATTTCAAAACTTCCGCCCATAGCTTCTGCACGACGACGAAGATTCTCTAAACCACTTCTATTAACTGACTCTGGCATACCTACACCGTTATCGGAGACAGTAAGCACAAGTTGATTATCAACAATTTGCAAAACCACCGCCACTGAAGATGCATGTGCATGACGCACCGCGTTGGAGAGTAATTCACGAACAGTCGCAACAACTTGATTTGTTTCACGGTCACTGGTCATTGAATCAACTGGACCTTCAAAAGTTATTGATGGTGTTGAACCAAGTAAAACTGTAAATCCTTCAACCTCGTGCATCACTCGGCGGCGCAATGAAACACCTTCGTTTTCAGGAGTTGTTAATGCATAAATACTTTGACGGATTTGTTTAATTGTGCGATCCAAATCATCTACAGCTTGACTGATTTTTTCTGCTTCAGGACTGCCTGGGGCTTTTCGTGCAATAGATTCGAGAGTCATTCCTGTTGCAAATAGTTGTTGAATAACCAAGTCGTGTAAATCGCGGGCAATTCTTTCGCGATCTTCATAAACAGCAATCGCTTGAGTTTTTGAGAAAAGTCGAGCATTCTCGATTGCTAAACCGGCAGCAGCAGCCAAACCTATAACCAGTTCTTCATCTTCAGGTGTGAATTCGCTGTCATTCTTTTTCTCAGTTAAGTAGAGGTTGCCGAAAACTTCGCCTCGAACTCGGACTGGAACACCAAGGAATGAACTCATCGGAGGATGATGTTCAGGAAAACCAAAGCTCGCAGGATGTTTGCTCAAGTCTTTAAGGCGAATTGGCTCTGGATGTTGCACTAGTAAACCGAGCACACCACGACCTTCTGGGCGATGGCCAATCATTTTGATCTGATTTTCTTCCATACCAACATGGAAGAAATCTTGTAGCCCGCCCTTTGGTGAAATCACTCCTAAAGCCCCGTATTTGGCTTCTACTAGATTCACGGCAGTCGTAACAATGGTCTCTAGAGTGGACTGCAAATCTAGGTCCGCGACCACATTCATAATCGCATTGAATAGTTCCGTGTCTTGTTTGCGGGTCACGGCGAGAGTCTTGCACAAGTTCTATTAGAGCGACACAGTTCGTTCAAGTTGTTGCCAAACTTTTGGTTCGTGTGTGACTACAAGGACTCCACAATCACTAAAAACTCTTTCGATCAAACGCCAAATTGCACCTGCAGTGTTCACATCCAGATGCTCGGTCGGCTCATCGAGCAAGATGAATTTGGCTTGGCTCAAAACAGCTCGCGCTATTCCGATTCGCTGAGTTTCACCGCCGCTTAACTGCCGAGTTGTGTCACCAATAATTGAATCTAGGCCAGCAGGAAGAGCCTTAAACCAATCTGTCAGTTCTACTTCTTCAATAACTTGAATAAGCTGTTCATCAGTTACAGAACTATTGGCAATTTTCAAATTTTCACGAACTGTAGTGTTGAAAATATAAGTCGATTGCAAAACCGCCGAAACGACATTTTCATACTCATTAATCTTGGAAATGAAAATTCCATCGATACTGATTTCACCTTTGTGATCTATCAATCGAAGAATGCTGCTTACAACTGTAGATTTACCGCAACCACTAGGACCTATCAATCCAACGATTTCACCGCGAGAGACTTCTAGAGATAATTTTTCAACAACAACATTTTCATCCCAAGCAAGAGAGACA
>JBDKLK010000078.1:0-5886 GCA_039795655.1 Actinomycetota bacterium | reverse complement strand
ATTAAAACGCCGCCGCGGATCTCGTGCTGTTGAACGGAGAACTAAATAATCCATTTCCGTCGGGACTCGAGTATCAACTGATGAAGGTTTCGGAATGTCTGCGTGAACATGCGCAAAAGCCACGGCAATTGGGGTATCGCCCGCGTGAGGAAGTTTTCCGGTTAGCATTTCATATAAAACAACACCGGCACTGTAGATGTCGCTACGTTCATCTGCCTTACCTTGCTCAACTTGTTCAGGTGAAAGGTAGGCAACAGTTCCAATCAGCATGCCCCGAGTTGTTGCCATTGATTGCGTTGTGGTGATTGCCCTCGCTAAACCAAAATCTGTAACTTTGATTCGACCGTTATCTCCAATAATTATGTTTTCAGGTTTTATGTCGCGATGCACAAATCCAGCCTCGTGCGCTGCGCTTAAAGCTTGAAGGACTGGATCCATCACAGCGAGTGCTTGAATTGCAGTTAATGGACCTCGGTCGCTCAACAGGTCTCGGATAGTGTGTCCTGGCACTAATTCCATCACCAAATAGATTGCATTATTAGCAGCGTCGTTTCCTTGATCATGTACCGAAACCACATGCTGGTGGGTTAACGATGCGGCGGCCCGGGCCTCGTGTTCAAATCGGCGAACAAAGTCCGCATCTTCAGCGAGGGATGCATGCATAACCTTTACTGCGACTTGGCGTTTTAATCGTAAATCGGCAGCGATGAAAACCGTCGCCATACCGCCTTTTGCCAAAATGGAGTCGAGTCGATAGCGACCATCAAGAACTGCACCAAGCAGTTGATCTGGGGAAGTGGTCATATTCGAATTTTACGAGCCAAACTGAAACATCACCGATAGATTCGCCGAGTGTTTATGAACTATGTCGGAGTATTGGTTTTTTGCTTGGTCGGTAGCGGCTGGCTTGAATTCGTGATGCGCGCGAAGGTTTATCGTCGCTGGATTCGGTTATTACTCGTAATAGCTCCAGTGGTTCTGATTTTTGCGGTTTGGGATGCATATGCAATTGCATCGAATCATTGGTATTTCGACCAAAATCAAATCACAGGTTTATATGTGCCTTTAAATGTGCCACTAGACGAGATTCTCTTCTTTATTGTGATTCCAATTTGCTCAATTCTGACTTTCGAGTCTGTTAGGGCGATTCGCGGCGATCTATGGCAGGAAAAATGACGTACACAATTCTTGGAATCATCGCGGTATTAATTGCTATTTGCCTAGATCTGTTTATATTTCAAACAAAATTAGTATCTCGAAAAATCTTTTGGTACTCATATTCGATTATTTTGTTTTTCCAGTTTGTTTCAAATGGAATGTTTACTGGATTTGGGATAGTGAAATATAACGATGCAGCGATACTTGGACCGTCAAGTCCTGCGGTAGGAAGTCCTTCGATTATCGGAGATGGCAGATTGTTCTTTGCACCTTTAGAGGATGTGCTTTTTGGCTTCAGCTTGGTTTTGCTCAGCTTGGTTCTGTGGATTCATTTTGAAAGAAAAGGTATCCAAAACGAAATTAAGGCCGGCCCACCGAGAGTGCGCTGGTTCGGGAAAAGGTCTAACTAGTCAATTCGAATTGAGCCAGTTGAAGTTTCGAAAGTAACCGCAACAATGCCTGGTTCTTCAGCTTCAACCCATTCGATTTCAATGTCATCAAGAGGATGATTTGAAGGTTCACCAAGATATTCGCTGATCACTTTACTGTCTCCAGCGATTTCGATTTTTGAGATGCGCAAACCATTGGAGTTCTTTGATGGGTGCTCTTCTTTTGGAGTTACCCATTCCACGAAAAATGGAAGTTGGGCATCTTCAATGGTTCCAATTACGCCAAGTTGCTTCCATTGCAAATCAAAGCCATCAGGACGAGTGCGATGACCATTCACTGCTTCGCGGCCTAGACGTTTTTCGATGGTTGATATGTCATCAACTGCAACAACCCAACCTAACCATCCGCCACCATTTTCAGCACGCAAACGAACGGCTTGTCCGAATGGTGCACGGTCTGCTGCTGGATGATCCAAAGCGGAAACAACTTCAAAATACATTCCACCAGCTAGAGGTAAAACAAAATTGCGAGTACCAAAAGCAGGATGTTTTCCTCCATCAACAAAACCTGCACCAAGTGACGCACCAAGACGTTGGATAGTGTCGGCTAATTCGCCGTGGCTGACGGCGTATGAAACATGATCAAGTCGCATAGGCGAAAGATTAGGCAATGCCGGTTTTGGTCCTGCAGCCAGGTCGGGTTTTTGCGTATCCGTACTCAAAAAAGGGGGCGGCGTGTCAATTTCCAATTTATCTTCGCTTCCTTTAAGTTTCCACCACGACTTTGTTGTCGCGGGAGGGGAAGCCTTCGGCAACAAAGTCCTTTTATATTTTCGAAACTTATCTTTTTGCGCCTTTTCGTTCCGGTGTTCGTTCAATCAAGTCTTCAATTGTGAAATGGGTGAACGCGGAAACGATTCTTGGTGTTGCCATTTTCATTTCAAGACCGTGCTGCAATAAAACTGATAGTGAATATTCAGGATTGATTAGTAGGGCTTGTTTTGTGAAAAAGTCGGCTCTTGCTCTGTCATTCTCCGTCATAGAAATCGCCGCTAAGAAGCAATAAAGAATGTGATTGTTTTCAGTATTGCCGTTTGTTAATAAATGCTCAATCACCCGACGCCAAGATGTTTGCTTTTCTCCAACTGTCGCGACATGGCTCAATACACAGTCTCTGATTGCCAGGTCGCTTAAGGATTCTCGCAACGCTGTTTCCAAGTCATCATTGATCTTTACAGAACGATCAGCATCTAGATTCTGCTCGATAACTTGAAGCCAATTCAGCCAAACCTGATGACGGTTTTGAATGATTGCCTCGGACTGTTTCGGTCTGCAATCTTGTTCGTTAATTAGTCGCCCAACCTTTGGGCAGCAATCTTCGTTTGTGCAAATATGAGACCACCAACGGGTCGAAGTACAAACCAACACATCGAGAGGTTCTGGCGCGGAAAACTCAATCTTTTGGGCTATTGATTTGGCGGTTTCTTTAAGTTCAGCTCTGCAGATCACCACTAGTTTTTGGCGGTTACCGCAGGCGGCCGGGGTTTTGATGCAAAGTTCCTCTAGCTCATCTTCATCCACTTCAAAGTGTTCTAGTCCGACCAAAACATCTTCGGCGTCTAGCCAGGCATATAGGAAATCAGGTGCGGCAAGTTCAGGTAGATAACTGTGGATTTTTTGGAACAAGGTTTTTGGACCTTCAATTTTCGCGTGGCAAGGAAAGGCGATTTGGTTGGGGGTTGGGCAGTGGACTGATTTCGTTTTGGTCATGGTCGACCTTTCTTTGGGTCTCTTAGATGGGTGAATAGAGGATGGACGTTGATGATGCTTGAAAATGTGGAAGAAGGTTTCGATCCGTTTATTTCGATGCCAGGAATTCCATTGACTTCGAATGTTGCATTCCAGATTGATTTTGCAGTTAAGTTGTTCAATCCAGTCTTCACAAACTTGAGTTCGCCATTACTGAAAGATGCACAATTGGATTTATCGTTTTGGTTTACACAATTGAATGACAAGTTGCTACTTGAAGATAAAGAAGCCTTTACGCCAGCTACATATTTCGTAAATGAAATTGATTGAGTTGACGTCACTAAATACTTAATTGGTTGGCGCAGAATTGCATCGTCTGGAGGGAAGTATTTGATTTGAAGCTTAGGTACACGAATTAACCACTGATCGAGAAGTGTGGTTGCAATCTGCAGACTACTTATAGGTCCAGCATCTCCAATGCAGGAGTAGCCAACAAAGTACCAGTCGTCAGAAAAATAGCTTGGTCTGTTGAGTCCGTTAAATCTAAAGACTTCAACAAGTTGCATGTCAGCAGGGCATTGCAATCGTAGCCAAGGGCAGGACCTGTGATTTGAATCATCCCAAGATTTACAAATCTCGTGGATTTTCCAAAAACAGTTTTCACAGTTTGCGGCTTCGGTGCGGTCTTTGATGTAGTTCTCATAGTTAACGATGCCTCCGCTTACCAAGTAGCCATCGTGGTTGGATACAACCTCAATTGTCGTGGCGCCACTTGTGGTGGCAAACAAAAACTGCGCCGCTAAAACAAAATACGAGGTAATAACCAGTTTTCGTACGGTTTTGAGGATTGATCTTGGTTTTGTGCTTTGCATAGCCAAACCCTTGGCTTTGGTGGCGGATTTATCTATGGCAATTGCGGATAACTAAATGGATGACTAAATTGGTTAACCATTCATCGGAAGCGTCAGGAAGTGTCGCCAAACTACGGTTCAAGAGCGCCTTTTGAGAGTAAATGGAACTTTTACACCGGTGCGGGGGATGTCACCCGCTGTGGCAGAATACGCACACGCGTTTGAACGCCAGCCCGGTTGAGAGTTACCTCTTGACACGGGCCTTAGTTATGCGACAACAGGAGACCTTGATGGCACAAAAGCCGGCTACAAATAAAGCTAGCGATAAAGCCCCTACGAAAAAAATGTCTGTAGGCCAAAAGGCTGCCGACGCTGTCAGAAAAGTTGTAGGTGGCAAATCTGCCAAATCTGAAGCGCCTGCAAAAAAGGAAGCGTCTGCTAAAAAAGAGGAGGCTGCCAAAAAAGATACTCCTGCAAAAAAATCTGCTGCAAAAACTGCAGCTCCAAAAGAATCTAAAACTTCAAAGGCCGCGCCAAAAACTCAGCCAGCGGCAAAAACTGAACCAGTAAAGAAAGCCGCAAAAGCAACTAAATCTGAACCTGTTGCAAAAGAAACTTCAAAAAAAGAAACTGCTAAGAAAACCGCTAAAGCTGAACCAGCCAAAAAAGCTGCATCAGCTCCAAAGAAGATTGATGCCAAGAAATCTACTTCTGGTGAAGATGTAATCGAAGAAGATCTTGAAGACGAAGAAGATCTCGAAGTTGTAATCGATGTTGATGCTGATTCAGAAATCGATGGCGTTAACACTGAAGCTTTAGCCGAATCCGCCAAAGTTGAAGTAGATCTAAACAATGAAATCGCTAAAGATCTTGCGGCTCTAAAGGAAGAAGAATCTGAAGAAGGCGAAAAAGCTCCTGCAGAACCAGAAGGCAAAGCCTTCGTTATGTCTGACAAAGACGAAACAGATGAACCTGTTCAAACAGTTACTCAAGCTGGCGCTACAGCTGACCCTGTTAAAGATTATTTGAAGCAAATCGGCAAGGTTCCACTGCTAACAGCAGAAGAAGAAGTTGAACTAGCTGAATGGATTGAAGCTGGACTTGCTGCTGAAGAAATTCGTGACACCAAACTTGTTGAAGCTCCTGCAAGCCGCAAGATTAAATGCTGGGTTTGTGGTTGGGAAGCAAAGCGTTACGTTGCCCTCAAAGAAACTGAAGACACTCCAAAGATGAATGTTTGTGAGCATTGCATCGATAAAGCAGTAAAGCGTGGACACGACAAGAAGATTCACCTTCTAACTGCAAACCTTCGTCTAGTGGTTTCACTTGCAAAGCGTTACACCGGTCGCGGAATGTTGTTCTTGGATTTGATCCAAGAAGGAAACCTTGGTCTTATTCGCGCGGTTGAAAAATTCGACTTCGTAAAGGGTTACAAATTCTCAACTTACGCAACTTGGTGGATTCGCCAGGCGATCACTCGCGCTATGGCTGACCAAGCAAGAACAATTCGTATTCCGGTTCACATGGTGGAAGTCATCAACAAACTTGCCCGCGTTCAACGCCAAATGTTGCAAGATCTAGGTCGCGAACCGACCCCAGAAGAACTTGCGCACGAACTTGATATGACACCTGAAAAAGTTGTTGAAGTTCAGAAGTACGGTCGCGAACCTATTTCACTTTCTACACCACTTGGTGAAGAAGGCGATAGCGAGTTCGGTGACTTAATTGAAGACTCAGAG
>JBDKLK010000077.1:0-6075 GCA_039795655.1 Actinomycetota bacterium | reverse complement strand
TGCTGGTGTTGATTTTGTTGTAGTAGATACTGCACACGGTCACTCAAACGCAGTCCTAGAAATGGTCCGTCGTCTAAAAAAAGACACCAAAGTTGATGTAATTGGTGGAAACATCGCAACCAAAGACGGTGCCAAAGCGCTTATCGATGCAGGTGCTGATGCTTTGAAGGTTGGTGTTGGCCCTGGATCTATTTGCACAACTCGTGTCGTTGCCGGTGTTGGCGTTCCGCAAGTAACTGCGATTTATGCAGCTTCACTTGTTGCAAAAGCAGCTGGTGTTCCAGTGATTGGTGATGGCGGTTTGCAATACAGCGGTGACATCGCAAAAGCATTGGTGGCTGGTGCGGATTCAGTAATGCTCGGTTCACTTCTTGCAGGTTGTGCTGAAGCTCCAGGTGAAGTTGTTTTCATCAACGGTAAACAATTCAAGGCTTATCGCGGTATGGGTTCACTTGGCGCAATGGAATCTCGTGGACCAAAGCGTTCATTCTCCAAAGACCGCTATTTCCAAGACGATGTTTTGTCTGACGACAAACTTGTACCTGAAGGTGTTGAAGGACAAGTTCCTTACAGTGGGCCACTATCTGCAGTTGCACACCAACTTGTTGGTGGACTTCGCGCATCAATGGGCTACGCGGGAGCAGCAACAATCGCAGAACTACAGAAGAACGGAAAATTCGTTCGCATTACTGCCGCTGGCTTGAAAGAAAGCCATCCGCACGATATTCAATTAACAAACGAAGCACCGAACTACCACGGGCGATAGGTGAAAAATGTCTGAATTCGAAATTGGTCGTAGCAAGCGTGCCCGCGAGGCATTTAGTTTTGACGATATCTCTGTTGTCCCTAGCCGCCGCACTCGCGATGCAGCAGATGTGAATCTAAATTGGCAGATTGATGCTTATTCGTTTTCACATCCAATCATTGCTGCACCTATGGATTCAATCGCTTCACCTGAATCAGTAATTTCGTTATCAAAGTCTGGCGGTCTTGCCGTTTTGGATCTTGAAGGACTTTGGACTCGTTACGAAGATCCATCAAAAATCTATTCACAGATTGCAAAGAGCTCGGGCAAAGATGCAACTCTGATTTTGCAAAAAGCGTATGCCGAACCAATCAATCCTGAATTGGTTGCAAAGCGTGTAAATGAATTGCGTAATGCTGGTGTTGTGGTGGCTGGTGCATTAAGCCCAGAACGCACATTGCAATTCCACAAACTGATTGTTGATGCCGGTGTTGATATCTTCGTGATTCGCGGAACAACTGTTTCGGCAGAACACGTTTCATCTCGCGGTGAAACTTTGAACCTAAAAGAATTCATTTATGAACTTGATGTGCCAGTTATCGCTGGTGGGGTTGCAACTTACAAAGCAGCGCTTCACTTAATGCGCGCAGGTGCTGCTGGTGTTCTTGTCGGTTTCGGTGGCGGCGCAACCCATACAACCGCCGATGTTTTGGGACTTCGAGTACCAATGGCAACCGCAGTTTCTGAAGTTGCTGCTGCACGTCGTGAATACTTGGATGAATCCGGTGGACGTTATGTGCATGTGATTGCAGATGGCGCAATGGGTCGCTCTGGTGACATGGTTAAAGCACTTGCATGTGGTGCTGACGCAGTGATGGTTGGTTCACCTTTAGCTCGCGCAACCGATGCGCCAGGCAAAGGTAAACACTGGGGTCGCGAAGCTTCACACTCTGATCTTCCACGCGGTGCTGTGGCTGAATTTGAAGCTGTCGGATCAATGGCGGAAATCATCAATGGGCCATCACACACCGCAGACGGTTCGATGAATCTAGTTGGCGCTATCCGCAAGAGCATTTCGCTTTGTGGCTACACCGACATCAAAGAATTCCAGCGAGTTGAAGTTATTGCCAATTAGGGCCAACTTCACAATAGTCTGACTCCGTGATTACTACACCAGGCATTACAAGACCTAGCAATGCAGATGCAATAGTTTCGAAGCTATTGCCATTGGTGAAATCCACTTCAGATGCAACCGCTCTCGTAACTTCACCTTTAGATGGTCAGACTGTTTGCAATATCCCTGTTTCAAATGCACAAGATGTAACCGACGCATTCAAAATCGCGAAAGCAGCTTTTTCTACCTGGCATGAAACAAATATCTCAACCAGAATCTCATACATAAACAATTTTCATGATCTCTTGCTCAAGAATTCCGAAACTATTCTCGATATCGTGCAATGGGAAAATGGCAAAACTCGTTCAAGCGGAATGGATGAGATTTTAGATATTGCATTGACTTGCCAGTACTACGCTAAAGTTTCAAAGAAACTTTTAAAACCTAAGAGTCGCCTTGGTGCATTCCCAGTTGTTACAGTCGTAAAAGAATTGCACCATCCACTTGGTGTGGTGGGAGTCATTTCACCGTGGAATTATCCGTTAACATTAGCGGTTAGCGATTTCATCCCGGCTTTGATCGCCGGAAATACGGTTGTGATTAAACCTGATTTACAGACGCCACTTAGTGCACTAGTTTTGATCGACTTGCTCTATCAAGCTGGAATACCTGGCGAAGTTATCCAAGTTGTAATGGGCGAAGGTGCTGAAATTGGCCCGCAGATTGTTGCCCAATCAGATTTCGTGATGTTCACAGGCTCAACTCGAGTCGGTAGAGAGGTGGCCGCATCTGCAGGCGCTCGTTTGATACCCGCTTCGATGGAGCTTGGTGGCAAGAACTCTTTAATCATAGATAAAACTGTCGATATTCCTAAAGCTGTAGAGATTGCAGTTCGCGGAGCGTTCGCAAACTCTGGTCAGCTTTGCATCGGAACCGAAAGAATTGTCGTTCACGAATCTGTTTATGATGAATTCTTGGCTGCTTTTGTTGCAGCTGTTTCGCAAATGAAACTTGGTAGTGAAATTGGTTGGGGTTTCGATATGGGAACCCTCATCAATGAACGTCAAATCACGAATGCTGAAAAACAAATTGCAGATGCAGTATCAAAAGGCGCAAAAGTAGAAGTTGGTGGCAAGCGCCGACCAGAAATTGGACCATTTGTTTTTGAACCAACCGTTTTGAGTGAAGTTTCGAACGAAGCAGATATCTGCAGTATTGAAACTTTTGGCCCGGTTTGTTCGGTGTACAAGTGGCACTACGACGAAGACCTCGTTGAGTTTGTGAACAACACTGATTACGGCTTGAGTGCTGGAATTGTTTCTAAAAACATTTCCTGGGCGAACCGAATTGCTGGGCGACTTCATGTAGGCGGTGTAAACATCAATGAAGCGTTTGCCAGTGCGTATGCCAGCATTGATGCACCAATGGGTGGAATGAAACAAAGCGGTGTTGGTCGTCGTCATGGCGTAGCCGGTTTGCTCAAATACACTGAAAGCCAAACTATTGCGAGACAGCGTTGGATGAAACTTGGTCCACAGTGGGGAATGAACGACAAAGGCTGGGCTAGCTTTGCAAAACGAATGGTCCGAATATTGCGAACTAAGGATTTCAAATAATGGGTAAGCAGAGTCTGGATTTTGATGTTGTAATCATCGGCTCTGGTTTCGGAGGCAGTGTCTCGGCTTTGCGTCTTAGCGAAAAAGGATACAAAGTTGCTGTTATAGAGGCAGGGAAAAGATTTGAAGATAAAGATTTCCCAAAAACGTCATGGCGAGTAAATAAGTTTTTGTATGCACCTCGACTTGGACTGAACGGTATTCAACGCATCCATTTCTTAAAAGACGTTTTGATCCTTTGTGGTGCTGGAGTTGGTGGCGGTTCACTTGTTTATGCAAACACTTTGTACATCCCGCCTGACAGCTACTTTGAAGATCGGCAGTGGTCTGGAATTACCGACTGGAAAGCCGAATTAGCTCCGCACTATGACCTGGCGAAGAAAATGCTTGGAGTTGTAGACAACGAATTCTTTTCACCAAGCGATGAAGTAATTAAGCGAGTAGCAGAGGCGCAAGGTCGTGGTCACACTTTTCGATTGACCCCAGTTGGTGTGCACTTTGGTGATGGCCCAGGAGTGGAATCCGATGATCCATTCTTTGGAGGGGCTGGCCCAAAACGTTCTGGCTGTACAAATTGTGGTGAATGCATGACAGGTTGTCGCCACAACGCTAAGAACACATTGCTTAAAAACTATTTGTATCTGGCAGAAAAAATCGGTGCGAAAGTTTTCGCTGGATTAACTGTTACCAACCTAAAGCAAACTGAGAATGGTTGGCAGATCACTGCCCGCAAAAGCTCTGGTTTCTTAACAAAAACTTTTACAGCAAAACAAGTAATCGTTGCAGCGGGTACTTACAACACCCAAAAGTTACTGCTGCAAATGCAAGAAACAAATCTCCCTAGAATATCAAAGCGATTGGGTTACTTAAGTCGTACTAATTCTGAATCTTTAGTTGGCGCGATTATGCCAACCACAAACCCAGATTTCAGTGAAGGTGTCGCAATTACTTCTTCGTTCCATCCTGATGACCAAACGCATATTGAACCTGTGCGATACGGCAAAGGCTCAAACGTTATGGGGCTTCTGCAAACACTGATGACAGATGGAAACTTTGCAAGCAGCCGTAGAAAACAATGGATTGTTGCAGCAATTAGACATCCAGCTACCTTGATAAAGATTCTTGATGTCCGCAAATGGAGTCAAAGAACTGTTATTGCGTTAGTGATGCAGAATGTCGATTCGTCAGTTCGAGTTTTGCGAAAAGGCCGAGGATTAACCTCAAGACAAGATTCAGCACGACCAAACGCAACTTATATTCCAGCAGCAAACGAAACCGCAAGGCAGATTGCTGAGATGCAAGGTGGCATTGCCGCTGGACATTACGGCGATTTAATCGGTGCGCCTTTTACAGCCCACTTCGTGGGTGGGTGCGTTGTTGGAAACTCGAGTGAAACAGGTGTGATTGATGCTTATCATCGCGTTTGGAATTACCCAACACTTCATGTTGTTGATGGTTCAGCAATCACAGCGAACCTCGGTGTTAATCCATCTTTAACAATCACGGCTCAAGCCGAAAGAGCAATGAGTTTTTGGCCAAATCTCGGAGAGAACGATCTGCGACCAACTCAATTTGAAAAATACCAACGGATTTCACCGGTATTCCCACTCAATCCTGCTGTTCCAACACTGGCACCGTCTGCGCTTAATTACGGCAAGTAGAATCCGCCAATTCGAGCTGGAGGGTATGTGTCAGAACACGATTTGGTTCTCGTCGTGGATTTCGGCGCCCAATACGCCCAGTTAATTGCAAGAAGAGTGCGGGAAGCTCAGGTTTACAGCGAAATCGTTTCGCACAAAATTACCGCTGCCGAAATCAAAGCGAAGAACCCTAAAGCGGTAATTCTTTCTGGCGGTCCTTCAAGTGTTTATGCTGATGGTGCACCACAAATTGACCCAGCATTTTTCGAACTTGGTATTCCGACTTTTGGTATCTGTTACGGATTCCAGGTTATGGCTGCTGCGCTTGGTGGCGAAGTGGCCAAAACTGGTTTATCAGAATTTGGTCGAACCCCACTAAAAGTTACAGTGCCAAACGCTGAACTTTTCAAAAATGTAAATACCCAACTAAATGTCTGGATGAGCCACGGAGATTCTGTCTCAGTTGTGCCATCGAATTTTGTCACCACAGCATCTACCGACGGCGCTCCTATCGCGGCTTTTGAAAATCTCGATCGGCAGCTAGCAGGCGTGCAGTTCCACCCTGAGGTTATGCATTCAGAATCTGGTCAAAGGGTTTTGGAAAACTTTCTTTGGAATATTGCTAAATGCAATCGCACTTGGACCACTGAAAATGTGGTTGATGACCAAGTTTCTCGAATCAAGGCACAAATAGGCGACGCTCAAGTTATTTGCGGTCTATCAGGGGGCGTTGACAGCGCAGTTGCTGCTGCTCTCGTTCATAAAGCTGTTGGTGATCAACTAACTTGTGTATTCGTAGACCACGGTTTATTGCGCGAAGGTGAACGGGAACAAGTAGAACGTGATTACGTAGCCGCAACTGGTATTCGCCTCGTCGTGGTCGATGCTCGAGAAAAGTTTTTGAGCGAACTAGCTGGTATAAGTGATCCAGAAACCAAACGCAAAACAATCGGCAGACTA
>JBDKLK010000076.1:0-6308 GCA_039795655.1 Actinomycetota bacterium | reverse complement strand
TCGTCTGCAAAAGATCTTGGCTGGTTTCAACCAAAATAGCATCGGCCCCACCTTCGATCAAACCTCTTGCTTGAATTTCATAATGATCTCGCAAAAATGAAAATTCAACATGGCCTAACGAAGGTAACTTCGTGCCTGGACCCATAGATCCAATAACAAAACGTTCGTAGGAGTTCGAAAAATCGGTAGCTACTTCTTTTGCCAACTTGGCCGCAACGAAGTTGTATTCATATATGCGTTCAGCGATTCCGTATTCAGCCAAGTTTGCCCAATTTGCACCAAACGTATTGGTTTCAATTAGGTCTACGCCTGCTTCTAGGTATGCGCTATGAACAGACTGCACAACTTCTGGTCGGGTGACATTTAGTACCTCATTGCAGCCTTCATGTCCCTGGAAATCGTCTAGGGATGGATTTGCAGCCTGGAGCATGGTGCCCATCGCGCCATCGGCTATTAGCACCCGTTCGGACAGGGCTTTACGCAGATTTTCGTGATTTTGGGGCATGCCCTAAGTTTACTTGGCTAATGTAGGGATAGGACTTGGAAAGGAGCCTTGGTGAACACTTCAGAACCACTCAAGAATCCAATCTTGCTAGTTGCCTTTGAAGGATGGAATGACGCTGGTAATGCTGCCAGTATGGCCCTAGACCACCTAATAGATGTCTGGAATGCCAATCTGCAAGGCGATCTAGATCCTGAGCCCTATTACGACTTTCAAGTTAATCGGCCCTACATCACGACCTTAGAATCTGGTGAAAGGTTTATTGAATGGCCCTCTACATCGATTCATATTGCAAAAGGACTCAAAGGCAATCACGACGTCGTCTTGATTCGCGGCATCGAACCAAATATGCGTTGGCGTACTTTCTCTGATGAAATTCTCAAAGTAGCCCAAGATCTAAATGTTTCAAAGATTATTGCCATTGGTTCCCTATTGAGCGAGATATCGCACAATCGACCAATTCCAGTTTTAGCAACTTCTAATCATGAGCACTTCTTGCAGGATAAAAAATTCACTGAATCCGATTACACCGGACCAACGGGAATCATTGGCGTTCTAGTCGATACTTTTATGCGTGCCAATATTCCTGCTGGATCTTTGTGGGCCCAAGTTCCTCACTATGTTGCTGGGACAAACTGCCCTAAAGCTACGCTTGCGCTTTTATCATCAATTGAAGAGTTGCTAGATGTAGCTGTTGAACTTGAAGATCTAACAGAAGCAGCTGCAGAGTGGGAAAAAGAAGTAGACGCACTTGCAGCTGATGATGAAGAGTTGGCAACGTATATCGCGCAACTTGAAGAATCAGATGAGCAAAATGACAACGAATCTGAATCAATCGCTGACGAGTTTGAACGCTATCTACGCCGCCGTCATCAGTGATCGAATCTAGGATTTACGTATCTGCTTAATTAATGCTGCGGTTGATGGATCCAAGCAAGTTGTCTCGCCGCTCTCAAGAGCTGGAATAATCGAATTAGCAACTTTTTTTCCTAACTCCACTCCCCATTGGTCAAAAGAACCTACATTCCACAGAAGCCCTTGTACCAACGTTATGTGTTCATAAAGCGCTACCAGTTGACCTAAAACGCTCGGGGTTAGCTTTGGATAGATTATTGAAGTTGATGGCCGATTTCCTGGCATAACTTTGTGAGAAATCAAATCTGCAGGCGTACCTTCAGCAGAAATCTCTTCTGCGGTTTTGCCAAAAGCCAATACAGAAGATTGCGCTAATACGTTTGCAAGCAACTGTGTGTGATGGTCACCAATTTCTGTCAAAGGTTTTACACCGAAAATGAAGTCCACCGGAACCAAGGTGGTTCCTTGGTGAAGCATTTGGTGGAATGAGTGTTGACCATTTGTGCCTGGCTCTCCCCAATAAACCGGACTTGTCTGATAATCGAGCTGTTCCCCATTGATTGATACCGATTTTCCATTGCTCTCCATTAGCAATTGTTGAAGATAGGCTGGGAATCTTTTCAAGTAGTTGTCATATGGCAACACAGCTGAAGTTTGTGCATTCATAAAATTGCGATACCAAACGGTTAGCAGTGCCATGATGACTACAACATTTTCTTCGTGATTTGTGGTTTCAAAATAGGTATCCATTTTGTGGAATCCAGCGAGCATTTCATCAAAATTGTCTGGACCAATGGCAATCATTGTGGAGAGACCGATAGCACTTTCCATGCTGAATCGCCCTCCAACCCAGTCCCAAAAACCAAAGGTACGATCTTCAGATATTCCAAAATCACTAACAAGTTGTTGGTTTGTGCTTAATGCTACGAAGTGATTTTCTGGGTAGAAATTTTCCCCAAGCTGTTGTTGCAACCACGCTTTTGCGGATCTTGCGTTAGACATAGTTTCACTTGTAGTGAAGGTTTTACTTGCAACAATAAATAGCGAAGTAGCTGGGTCAATGTTCTTAAAGACTTCGGAAATATCAGCACCATCTACATTCGAGACATAATGGAAATCCAGTTCATTGGTCACATAATGTTTTAGCGCTTCAAACGCCATCACTGGCCCAAGATCTGACCCACCGATTCCAATGTTTACTACATGCTTAATCGGTTTTCCGTTTGCACCTTTAACTTTACCTGCGCGAACGTCAGTGGCAAAGCTCCGCATTCTCTTCAAAACAGCATGAACTTCCTTGACGACGTCGACTCCATCTACGACGAGCGATTGCGATTCAGGTTTACGAAGAGCAGTGTGTAGAACAGCTCTACCTTCAGTTCTATTGATTTTTTCACCTGCGAACATAGCCTTTATGCCTGCTGAGATATCTTTTGATTCGCCAAATTCTTGTAATGCTGAAAATGATTCAGTATCTATCAAATGTTTTGAAAAATCAAAGAATAAATCCGCTGCTTGAAAAGAAAAATCTTCGAAGCGATTTGGATTGGTAGCGAACAACTCCCTCAAACTAGTTTGCGAGATTCGTAAAGCCTGTTGCTGCAATTTATCGTTCTTCATTCTTCTCCTATAGAGCTATACCGAATAGTGTGTCTAGCAAACGATTAACTAAACCTGCAGCAGTGTTGCTGTTGCCTTTTCCTGCCAGGGAATCTTCTGCCCAATTGTCTATTAAACGAAGTGCCGAAATAGTGTTGAGGTCGTTAGATAGTGCTGCCCGAACTTCCTCAAGTACTTGATCGCTTTCGCAGCATTGGTTTTGGGCTAGAGCCTTTTTCCATTTAGTTAAACGTGCATTAGCGGCATCAAGCAACTCACTGGTCCATTCCCATTCTTGGGAATAATGATTCGACAATATTGTCAATCGAATGGCCATGGGATCAACACCAGACTGAACTAGTTCACTTACAAAAACTAGATTGCCAAGCGACTTGCTCATTTTTTCCCCTTGGTAATACACCATTCCTGCGTATAGGTAAGCATTAGCTAGAGGTGTATCAATCCATGATTCACATTGAACTCGGCACATTTCGTGATGAGGAAAGATTAGGTCGTTTCCACCTGCCTTAACAGACAGAGGTAATTGCGCAAATTTATTTGCGATTGCGACGCATTCAATGTGCCAGCCGGGCCGACCTTTTCCAAGAATCGAATCGAAGCCGTCATCTCCATCTACTTTTTTCCATAAAAGCGGGTCTAGGATGTTTCGCTTATTAGGTCGGGTTGGATCCCCTCCTCGTGCAGCGAATAGATGTTTCATCTCGTCTGCATTGAAATGAGAGAGTTCCCCTAGGCCGTTCGATTGAGATGTATCGAAATAGATATCATCCTCAACGCGGTATGCGACATCTTTGTCTAGCAATTCTTGGACTGCATTAATGATGGTGTGAAATTCTTCTGTTATTGACGCGTAGTGGTTTGGAGGTAAGACCTTTAATGCCGACATATCATCCGAAAACTTGGTGACTTCGCGATTGGCGATATCCTGCCAGTTTTGCCCTGTCGCATTTGCCCGCTCAAAGAGTGGATCATCAATGTCTGTGACGTTCTGAACATGATTGACCGAATAACCCGCATCTAGCCAAACGCGCTTAAGTAAATCAAAATTCACATAAGTAGCAGCGTGGCCCATATGGGTGGAGTCATATGGGGTAATTCCACAAACGTAAATAGAGGCTTTCTTGTCGCTTACAGGATTCATTAACTCGCCAGATGCAGCGTCACGAAGCAAAGGAGTTGTACCCACTCCAGGCAGTTTGGCTACTGATACTGATGACCAAGGCTTCATGTTCTTAATCGTAACTAACTGCGTAAATAGCCATTAGATCTTGGGCAGATATGACCTGAGCTCTCGATTGAAAGTTGGCAAAACTGGCAACTTTGTCTTCCATCTCGAAGAAACCTGGCAGTTCTTGAAACAAAGTTTCTACCATCTTGGGCAGTCAATCTAACCCGTAGGCAAGGAGGACCTTCTAATACGTTTTCTTCAACATCCGGAATATGTTCGGAATCCGATTCAGCGTGAATCTCGATGGTCAATAGTTCCGTGGTTTCATTCCACGCGAGTCCGATAGCGCCAGCTGAAAACTCAACATCAAAAGGCAAATCAAGTGGTTCAAGATCTAAATCTCCTGGTTCAAAGACTGGCACTTCGATACCCAACTTAATCAGTTCATCAAGAATGCGGTTCACGCTTTGATTCAGAATATCTGCTTGTGTCTCATCTAGCGAAATAGTTACGAGGCGGTTGGAAGATTTGGCCTGGATAAAGAAATCCCGCGAACTTCCTTCTCCAACAGTTCCAACTACATAACGCAATGGAAGATGAAACTCATGCAACTCACGCATTAACGCCGATTAGTCCGTTCGATGCTAGTACAAGGAGAATCACTCCTAATGCGATCCGGTAATAACCAAATACGCTGAATGTGTATTTACTAAGGAACCGCATCAAACTTGCGATGACAACCAATCCAATAGCGAATGAAACAAAAGTCGAGAGCGCTATCTGCATCCAAGAAAATTGGATATCTGCAACTGCGTCGTTCGAAAGTGCAGATTTAAGTTCATATAGTCCGGAACCAAAAACTGCAGGTACAGCCAAAAGAAATGCATACCGTGTAGCTATCTTTCTTTCTAGTCCAATCGCAATACCTGCAGAAATAGTTGCACCGGATCTAGATACTCCTGGGATGAGCGCTAGCGTCTGACCAAGACCCATCCAAATTCCAGCACCAATTGTCATCTTGTACTTTCTAGCGAAAGCAAATCTTTCGACAAAGATGAGTACAAATCCAAAAAATATTAACGCTGTAGCGACTACCCAAACAGTTCTAATGTCTTTCTCAATGAAATCCTTTGCAAGAAATCCAACTATGCCAATAGGCAAACTGCCTAGAACCAAGGCCCAAGCCAATGTAGCTTCTTGAGTTTTTCGGGCATCTCGATTGAATATAGATTTCACAAAATTCGAAAGCAGATTGGATATGTCCCGCCAGAAATAAATCAAAACTGCGGTTTCGGTTCCGAGCTGAATTACGGCTGTGAAGGCTGCGCCTGGGTCTCCCCATCCGAAGATTTGAGAAATAAGAAATATGTGCGCGGTTGAAGAAATCGGTAAGAATTCGGTCAGACCCTGAACCACACCTAGAACTAAAGCAATAAACCATTCCTGCACTACCCAAACCTAATGTTTGGTGTTCTCTACCCAACTTTCGCCACACCAACACTTAGGCTTGATGTGTGCGTATACGAATTATTGGAAATTCCGGCTTGGGTATAAGCGAGCTTGGATTAGGGACCATGACCTGGGGTCGCGATACAGATGAATTCGAAGCACAAGAACAACTCGAATTGTTTATGGAAGCCGGTGGCAACTTCATCGATACCGCCGACGTTTATAGCGATGGTCGAGCGGAAGAGATTCTTGGAAATCTTGTCGCTGAAACCGAGATTATTAACCGCGATGAACTAATAATTTCGACAAAAGGAGCGCGGATTCGTAATGCCGAAAGAACGATTGATAATTCATATAGGCATCTATCGCTCGCGCTAGATGCATCACTTTCTCGATTGAATTTTGATTATGTAGATATTTACTTTGTGCATGCATACGACGCTAATACATCACTAAATGGCATAGCCGACGCAATTTCCTCTTTGCTGGAATCAGAAAAAGCTAAGTACATCGGAGTTTCGAACTTCGCTGCTTGGCAAATCGCATACCTTTCTGGTCAGATTCAGAACACAAGATTTATTGGCGCACAAAATGAATATTCACTGCTACAGAAACAGGCAGAGAAAGAAATGTTCCCTGCTCTAAAGCATCTAGATATGGGTTTCTTTGCTTGGTCACCGCTTGGTCGAGGAATATTGACTGGCAAGTACCGCA